>SVKT01000020.1 GCA_015068335.1 Oscillospiraceae bacterium
ATCTGGTCCACTGAGGCCGTCAAGGGCTCCAAGCGCTTCCTGGACCGCGTGTGGAATCTGGCGGAGAGTGCCTCCGACAGTTACGAGGAAACGCCCGCCAACCAGCCCATCCTCCACAAGACCATCAAGAAGGTCACGGACGATGTGGATACCCTGAAAATGAACACCGCCATCGCCGCTATGATGACCGCTGTCAACGAACTGTCCGCCAACGGCGTGACCCGCGGCGATATGAAGACCCTGCTGCAACTGCTCAGCCCCTTCGCACCTCACATTACCGAGGAACTGTGGGAGACCCTGGGCTTTGCCGCCAGGGAAGGATGTATGTGCTGCCAGAGCGCCTGGCCTGTGTACGATGCCGCCAAGACCGTGGCTTCCACCGTGGATATGGCCGTTCAGGTCAACGGCAAACTCAAAGGCGCCATCGCGATGCCTGCTGACAGCGAGGAGCCGGAAGTTGTGGAGGCCGCTCTGGCTGTGGACAAGGTGGCCAAGGCTGTGGAAGGTATGAAGATCGTCAAGACCATTCTGGTCAAGAACCGTCTGGTGAACCTGATCGTCAAGCCGCAGTAAAAGGAATTTGCTGAAAAATACGGGATTTCAGAAAAAATTCCTTGACAATCGCTGTATGCGTCCGTATAATATCGTTGTTAACGCCATATTTTATGGCCCTTAAAGTATCCTGGATTTAGCCGGATACCTCGGAGGGAGGGAAATATAAATGTCTGAGATCCATGTGAAGGACGGCGAGTCCATCGACAGCGCACTGAAGCGTTTTAAGCGCAGTTGTGCCAAGGCCGGTGTCATTGCCGAGGTCCGCAAGAGAGAGCATTATGAGAGCCCCAGTGTCAAGCGTCGCAAGAAGTCTGAGGCCGCTCGCAAGAACAAGAAGCGTTTCTATTAATGCAAAGAAAGTGCTGTGTCATTCGACACAGCACTTTTTCTTTTTATGTTTCTTCGATGTGGGCGGAGGCGCCTGTGTATCCCGTCAGGTTTGCGGAAACAATGCATCGGCGAGGTCTGCAATCTCCGCCCAGCGGAAAAAGGCGGCGGAGATGCCGAACTGCTGCCCCAGCCGCAGTTTTTCTTTCAGGGTGTCGGCGTCGTCAAAGAGGACAAAGCGGGTGGCACCGCTGCTGACGTATGTAAAGTAGCGGGCGCACAGTTCGGGAGAGAAAAACACCGCAGGCGCCTCCTGCGCCATCAGCGCCTGAAACACCTCTTCGCTCAAAGACGTGCCGACGCCGGAAGGACAGGGGAGCGGGAACTGCATCCGCACCCGGCTGACGTCCAGCGCCAGCCGATGAGTGCCCCAGCGGGCGGCAGCCTCCTGTAAATGCTCCGTCAGGCTTCCACCGGAGAGAGCGGTGTCCAGAAGGATCGCGGCGTCCGGGATGGAAACGCCATAGGATTCCGGCAGATACAACCTGCGCTGTTCCGACCGAAGGATGCGTGCCAGCCTTGCGGCGAAGGTCAGCCGATCCTGAGTGGGCGGCTGCGTAAAGTTCAGCAAAACGCCGTCGTAAGCGCGGCGGCTGCACTCCCTGACGGCTGCGGCGCACAGCGTGTCCGGGTCGTCGATGAAGGGGGCGTTCTGGTCGCTGACGCAGAGGACGCCGCCGGGCGGAACGGTCAGTAGTGCGTTTTGCCGCAGCAGGGAAGACCCTGCGCCGATGTGATAGGCAGCGCAGGCAAGGGATGGGCAGTGCTGCCGTGCAAAGGGAAGTTCGCCGAGGGCGGCGATCAGGTAGGTCTGCAATTGGGACACCCCCTTGTAGAAGTGGGGAAATTCTGGTATACTTTCTTTAATGTTATGCAGATGAGGAGCCGCTTATGCCGTTATCGCTGATACCCCACCGGCTGTTTACCCACTATACGGAGATCACGCCGGAATATTTGCGGGAAAAAGGGATCACCCTTCTTTTGAGTGACCTGGATTTCACCCTGGCCCCCAAATCCGTACGCCGTCCCAATGAGGAACTGCGCGCGTGGATTGCACAACTTAATGCTGCGGGGATCGACTTTATGATCGTGTCCAATAACCGATCCGGTGCGCGGGTCACGGAATTCTGCGCCGATCTGGGCGTTCCGTATCAGGGGCACGCGGGAAAACCTTCCACCCGGGGACTGACAGCCGCGATGGCGCGAGCAAACACGGACCGGGCGCACACCGCTATGCTGGGGGACAAACTGCTGACGGATATGCTGGCGGCCAATCGCGCCGGTGTGCTGGCACTGATGGTGGAGCCGCTGGGCGGTCCGGTGACGCTCTGGCAGAAAGTACTTCACGCGCTGCAAGCGCCTTTCAAGGCAGTCTGCCGCCGCCGAATGGTGAAAAATGGCTGAAAAATAAGGAAACTGCCTGAAAAATACTTGCAATAACGGGCAACATACGGTAAAATAATTTCGGTAATTTCACTAGATATGGAAAAAACGAGGAAATGCCTCCCGCAGGTCATTTTCTCGCAGATTTGTGAGGAGGAAAAAATTATGCCTACCATTACTGCCGGCGATTTCCGGAATGGCGTTACTTTCGAGATGGACGGCAAGGTTATGACCGTTGTCGAGTTCCAGCACGTGAAGCCCGGTAAGGGCGCCGCGTTCGTGCGCACCAA
The DNA here is from genome assembly GCA_015068335.1 of Oscillospiraceae bacterium. GTDB lineage: Bacteria > Bacillota > Clostridia > Oscillospirales > Oscillospiraceae > Oscillibacter. The sequence goes on from SVKT01000020.1 coordinate 2,616, forward strand.
GTATAGAAACGTGATGACCGGTGCCATCCGCGAGGAGTCCTTCAACCCCACCGCCAAGTTCGAGCAGGCCACCGTGGAGCGCAGAGATGCCGAGTACAGTTACAACGACGGCGATCTGTACTACTTTATGGATCCCGAGACCTTTGATATGGTCCCCCTGAATGCCGACGTTCTGGGCGATGCCTTCAAGTTCGTCAAGGAGAATACCGTCTGCAAACTGCTGAGTTACAAGGGCAGCGTGTTCTCTGTGGAAGCCCCCAACTTTATGGAACTGGTGGTCACCGAGACCGAGCCCGGCGTGAAGGGCGATACCGCCACCAACGTCACCAAGGCTGCTACGCTGGAAACCGGCGCTGTGATCAAGGTGCCCCTGTTCATCAGCGAGGGCGAGAAGATCCAGGTCGACACCCGTACCGGCGAATATGTCGGCCGCGTGAAGGAATAATTCAAACGATAACAAGAGGGGGGATGACACATCCCCCCTCTCGGTCAAATTTACTTTTACGGAAGGAGCAACTGCTATGGAAATTATGGAGAAGGTCGCCTATCTGAAAGGCCTGGCCGAGGGTATGGAACTGGATACCGAGAAGAAGGAGGGTAAACTGCTCTCTGCGATCATCGACGTTCTGGAAGATATTGCTCTGGATCTGGAAGACCTGTGGGATAACGATGCCGAACTGGCCGAGGGCCTGGACGTGGTCAGCGACGATCTGGAAGACGTTGAGAGCGTGATCTTCGACGACGAGTTCGACGAGGACGAGGATGAGGATGACTACTACGAGGACGAACTGGATAAGGACGAGGATTGCTATGCAACCACTTGTCCCACCTGTGAGGAGAGCATCTTCTTTGACGAGAGCATTCTGGAAGACGGCGAAGTGATCTGCCCCAACTGCGGCGAGAAGTTGGAGTTCGATCTGGACAGCCTGGAAGAAGAGGAAGCAGACGAGGAGTGATCCCGTTTCCTGCCAAAGAACCGCATAAAAAGCCCGGTGCATCAGCACCGGGCTTTTGTTTTTTACTTCTGCTCATCCAGGCTGCACAGCGCCGCGCCGATGGCGGTGGCGAAAGTGGCGTTTTCGGGAATGATATAGTGGATGCCGTAGAGACGTTCAAAAGTCTCAAAGTTGGCCTTTACCTGCTCCATCGTGGTCATAGAGCCGATGAGAACGGCGGTTTGGGTGTTGCAGCAGCGGCAGGCAAGGACTGTCATCGTGCCGATGGCCTGCAAGACCAGATTGACCGCGCCGGCGGCAAGGTCTGCGGAGGAGGCGTCCTCTGCCAGATTGCCGAAGTTGGCAGCCGTCAGGGTGGGGTCGAGGGTAGCGGCGGGATTGCAGGTGATGTCCGCGATGGTCAGATCCACGTTGGCAAGGTCGCCCTGTGCCGCCAGTTTTTTGATCTGACCGAAGCGTTCCATCCCCACCAGTTTGTGGCACAGGCCACCCAGTGTGCCGCCCCCGATGCCGCTGCCGCACAGATGTTGCACCGTGCCGCCTTTCTCCGCCCAGAGGAAGGCCGTGCCGGTGCCCATCGTGGCCACCACGGCGGAAGTCTGGCCGGAAAGCGCCAGGGCGCCGGTGCCGCTGGCGGAAAACTCATCTACCTTGCGAGTAGGAAGACCGTAAATATCGCCCTCCACGTAACTTGCGCCCACGCCGGTCAGAACGATCTGACGGACGTCCCCCAGAGAGAGGTGGTTGCTGAGCAGAAAGTTGCCCAGCGCGCCGTACAGACTGGTGATCTGATCCTCTGCCCGCACGCGCAGCATAGAAACGATGCTGCCGTCGGTGCGCAGACCTACGATTTTTGTGGTGGAGCCGCCGATGTCGATTCCAAGGATCACATCCATAGCAATGACCTCTCTTGAAGCGGGTACGCCGCCTTAGTTTCCTATCCATCATAGAGGAGTGCCGTAGCAATGTCAAATGGATTTCCGATTTTTGACGGAAAAACGGAAAAAAGATTGCTTTTTCAGCCGTTCCTGTTATAATCAGGGCAGGTGACAAGACACCGATTTCGCATTTGAGGTGCTTTATGAACAGAGATAAAAAGTTGAATATGACGATGCTCTGCGACTTCTACGAACTGACGATGGGCAACGGCTATTTTCAGGCCGGTTATCAGGACCGGATCACATATTTTGACGTGTTCTTCCGCGACGTGCCGGATCGGGGTGGCTTTGCCGTGTGCGCCGGTCTGGACCAGATCATCGACTATATCCTTGACCTGCACTTCGACGAGGAGGACATTGCCTACCTGCGGAGCAAGGGCCTGTTTTCGGAAGAGTTTCTGGCCTATTTGAAGGATTTCCGCTTTACAGGTGATATTTGGGCGATCCCGGAAGGCACGCCCATTTTCCCCCGGGAGCCGGTGCTGACGGTTCGCGCGCCCGCCATCCAGGCGCAGTTGATCGAAACCTTTTTGCTGCTGAGCATCAACCACCAGAGCCTGATCGCTACCAAGGCCAATCGCATCGTCCGTGCAGCCCAGGGCCGCACCGTGCTGGAATTCGGTTCCCGCCGGGCGCAGGGCATCAACGGCGCCATCTCCGGCGCCAGAGCCGCGTATATCGGCGGCTGCAAGGGCACGGCCTGCACCATTTCCGATGAACTGTACGGCGTTCCTGCTGGCGGCACGATGGCGCATTCCTGGGTGCAGATGTTCGATTCCCAGTACGAGGCGTTCAAGACCTACTGCCAGGTCTATCCCAACAATGCGACGCTTCTGGTGGATACCTACAACGTGCTGGGCTCCGGTATTCCCGATGCCATCCGCGCTTTCAACGAGGTACTGAAACCTCTTGGTATCAAGAAGTGCGGCATCCGGCTGGACTCCGGCGACATCGCGTATCTGTCCAAGGAAGCCAGAAAAATGCTGGATGAGGCGGGCTGGACGGAGTGCCAGATCTCTGCGTCCAACTCTCTGGACGAGTATATCATCCGTGACCTGCTGCGTCAGGACGCCAAGTTGGATCTGTTCGGCGTGGGCGAGCGGCTCATCACCGCCAGCAGCCAGCCGGTCTTTGGCGGCGTCTATAAACTGGCGGCTGTGGAGGACGCTGACGGCAACATCATCCCCAAGATCAAGGTCAGCGAAAATGTGGATAAGATCACCAACCCCCACTTCAAGAAAGTCTACCGTATTTACGACAAAAAGAGCGGCAAGGCCGAGGCGGATTATATTACCCTCTGGGACGAGGAAGTGGATGAATCCAAGCCGCTGGAACTGTTTGATCCTCAGGCTACGTGGAAACGAAAGACTTACACCAGTTACGTGGCAAAGCCGTTGCAGGTGCCTGTGTTCCTCAAAGGCGAACTGGTATACGAGCGGCCTGCCTTGCAGGACATCCAGCAGTACTGCCGCCAGCAGGTGGACTCGCTGTGGGATGAGGTGAAGCGCTTTGAAAATCCCCATACCTTCTATGTGGATCTCAGCCAGAAGTTGTGGGACATCAAACAGCAACTTCTGCGCGGAAAGAAGTAACAATTGCCGCGGTCCGGAAACGGGCCGCGGTATTTTGTTACGGAATCGTTGTTGAAGCATAGGGCAGATTTGCGTATAATAGAATCAAAAGGACAAACCGAAAGAGGAGGGTGCGTTATGCATAAAAGATTGCCTCGGGCTTCCGAGCGGACGGAACGGCGGATCTCCGCTGTGACCAGTATTTCTATGTGCGTGCTGACGGTGCTGGCGCAGATCGCGGCCACGCTGCTGCTCACCGCGCTGCTGCGGGAAAAGGTTGGCTTTGCATACGGCCTTCTGGTTCTGGTGGGCGCAATTTTCGCCATCGGCGTATATCAGCGGCCGGGCAGCCCGTCCTATAAACTGGTGTGGATGTGTCTGCTGCTGGCGCTCCCTGTGTCCGGTATGATCCTGTTCTGCCTGTGGGGCGGCACTCATCAGGCCAAGAGTTTGAGCCTGCGGAAGATTTCGCCCATTTCGCATCGGGAAAGCGAGAAAATGAGCAGCGAGAACAATCTCTCCCGCCTGCGCCGGCAACTTCCCACCTGGGGCAGACTGGCCAGTTATTTGCAGAAACGGGGCTTTTTGCTCTACCGGAATACCGAGGCCAAGTATTTCGGGGACGGCGCTGCCTTTTTTGAAGATCTGATCCTCTCTCTGCGGCAGGCGGAGCACTATATCTTTATGGAGTATTTCATTCTTGCTGAGGGCCAGATCTGGGACCGGATCTTCTCCGTGCTGAAAGAGCGCGCAGCCGCCGGTGTGGAGGTCTGTATTATTTTTGATGACTTCGGGAACCTGACCCGCCTGTCGGACGCCGCATTGCAGGAGATACAGGACGCCGGCATCGAGGTGGCGGCCTTCAACCCGGTGCATCGCTATGTGAACCGCATTTACTTCAACTATCGCAACCACCGTAAAATCGCGGTCATTGACGGTGAGGCAGCCTATACCGGCGGCATCAATATCGCCGACGAATATGCCAACCTCATCGTGCGCTTCGGCCATTGGAAGGACAGCGCGGTGCGGCTTTCCGGCGAGGGCGCCTGGGCCTTTGCGGAGCAGTTTATGCAACTTTGGAAGATGATGGGACGCACCCTTGCCAACGAGGACGACTATTACCGTCCCCGCTGCCAGTGGGAAGAGAAGGAGGGCTTCTGCCAGCCATTTGCCGATGGGCCCCTGAACAATCCGGACAATCCCATCGAGGAGACCTATCTCCAACTGATCGCTTCCGCCCGGCAGATGCTGTATATCACCACACCCTACTATGCGGTGGAGGAGTCGATGCAGAAGGCGCTTTGTATCGCGGCGGATTCCGGCGTGGATGTGCGGCTGCTGGTGCCGGCAATTCCCGACAAAAAGATCGCCTATATGGTGGCGGAGACCTACTGGGGCGAACTGCTTTCTCACGGCGTGAAGATCTATAAATACACCCCCGGCTTCCTTCACGCCAAGAGCGTTCTGGTGGATCGGGAGGTGGCCCTGATAGGCAGCACCAATATGGACTACCGCACCTTCCAGTTGCACTACGAATGCGGCGTTCTGATGTATCATATGCCGGCGGTGGAGGAACTGCTGGAAGATATGGATGCCATTATGGAAAACAGCACGCTGTATACGCTGGAAGAGTGGAACAAACGCTCCGCCCTGCATAAAGCCTTTGCCTCTTTGGCGCGACTGGGTGCCATCTGGCTTTGATACCAAACGTTGGAGGTTTCTATGCCCCGTGAACTGACTCCCTGTGAGATTGCAGAGCGCAGTCTGATCAAAACCTATCGAAAGCAGATCTGGAATCCTTTCATCGCCGCAGTGAAGCGGTATGAACTGGTGCAGCCCGGCGACCGGATCGCCGTGTGCATCTCCGGCGGAAAGGATTCTGTGGTGCTGGCCAAACTGATGCAGGAACTGCAACGGCATACGGAGCAGCCCTTTGAACTGGTGTTTCTGGTGATGGATCCGGGCTATAATCCCGCAAACCGCGCCCTCATCGAGGAAAACGCCCGAAGGCTTGGCATCCCCATCACGGTGTTTGAGAGCGACATTTTTGATGTGACCGTGCAGGTGGAGAAAAATCCCTGCTACCTCTGCGCCCGTATGCGGCGCGGCTGTCTGTATGCCAAAGCGCAGGAACTGGGCTGCAACAAGATCGCGCTGGGACACCATTTCTCCGACGTGGTGGAGACCACGCTGCTGGGACTGTTTTACGGCGCCCAGGTGCAGGCGATGCCGCCCAAACTTCGCAGCAAAAACTTCCCCGGGATGGAACTGATCCGCCCGCTGTACTGCGTACACGAGGATGCCATCATCGCGTGGAAGAATTATAACGATCTGCGGTTTTTGCAGTGCGCCTGTCGCTTTACGGAGGCGCGGGACGCCTCCGGCGACGGTGTTGGCGAAAGTAAGCGGCAGGAGATCAAGGTGCTGCTGCGGGAATTGAAAAAGACCAACCCCAATATCGAAAAGAGCATCTTCCGCGCCATCCACGGCGTCCAGTTGGACACATTCCCCGGCTTCAAGTATCGGGGCAGGCCCCACTCTTTTTTGGACTTCTACGAGTCCGGAACCTTTCTGGAAGAAGGCGAGTGATCCTCCCGGCAAGAGGGGCTTGGGGCGCAAAATGAGACTTCCGGGAGCGGCAAAAAAACGGAAGAAAATTTCAAAAAACCTCTTGACAAAAATTGTGTTTTCGCTATAATGATATCTGTTCGCTGCGGCGGACAGACATAGCGGGTTTGTGTAATGGTAGCACAGCAGACTCTGACTCTGTATGTGAGGGTTCGAATCCTTCACCCGCTGCCAAAGTCCCGGAACGAAAGTTCCGGGGCTTTTCTTTTTGCTGCGGCAGGCGCTCGGTTTGCTTTGCGGCGACGGAAAAGTGTGCTATAATCTTTTTGAGATGACGCGCGCTGCGGGGTGCAGCGGGAGGAGAGGACCTGCTATGGACAAGATCGGTACGGTCAGGCGATATTCCCTGAAAGAACTGGTGGACGCGGACAAGGTGAAGGTCTATGGTCGCTGCGTTCTGTTGGATAATGGGGCGCTCAGTTGCGATTTCAGCGCTTCCGGCATTGAATTTAATGCTTATTGTAGCGGAACCGTGACGGTGGATGTCAAAGTCATCGTCCCAACCTACGGCAAAGAGCCGGAAAAGCCTTTTGGCTGCTATTATACCGTTTGGGTGGACGGCGTCCGCAATGATGCCCGCCGCTCGGAGGAGGATCCCCGGAAAAACGGCCTGCGCATCGACGGCGAGGGCGCGCTGGTTCTGGCGGAGGATCTGCCGGAGGGATGGCACACATTCAAAGTCCTGAAACAGAACAATGTGCTGCGCTGTATCACCGAACTGCAAGGGATTTCCCTGGCAGGCCGGTTCGGTGAGCGGCCTGCGGACCGCAAAGTGCTGATCGAGTATATCGGGGATTCTTTGACCTGCGGCACCGGGAATCTCGCCATCGACGAGCGGGGCGATATTTCCATCCACTACGAGGAAAGCACCCGGGGCTTTGCCTACTTAACGGCTGATGCGTTGGGGGCGGACTGGAACATCGTAGCCCGCCCCGGCATTGGCGTGGTTTTTGCTACGGTCGATCAAAACAATATGAGCGAGGTTTATCACCTCCAATGCTTCTGGCGAAGCGATATCACCGAGGAGGTGGTGGGACGGATCCCTGATCTGGTGGTGATTTACCTCGGCACGAATGACAATCGCCGGTTGAAGCGGGAACCGGGATCGGCACCTGTCTTCGACAAGGCCTTCCGGCATCTGGTGGATACCGTGATCGCGCGCTATGGCGTGGAAACGCCCATCCTGCTGCTTAAAAGCCGCTCCCTGACGGAGGAGGCGAAAATTGTGATTCGCGGGATCGCTTTGGATTACAGCAATGTAAATGCTATTCCCTTTACACATCATACGGGCGGTGCAGAAGGACATCCCAATCTGGAAGAACACCGGATGGAGGCGGATGACCTGATCGCGGCGCTGAAAGAGCGCTATCCCGCTATTTTTCCGGCAGAATAAGGAAATCACAAAAGACCCGCGCCCCATCAGGGGCGCGGGTCTTTATACGGCTTTGTGTTGTGTGCGGAAGAGGTTCTGGTCAGCGCAGAGTTTTGAGAGGAATGCCGCTCTCGCAGGGGACTCCAACCTGACATTTTCCGCAGCCGTAGCGGGTGCGGTTGTTGGGGCCGTGGGGTGGCAGGAAGGTAGATCTCACAAAAGGACCGCAGATGGTCTGATCCTTTCCGTCGATCACGCCCCGCTTTACATCGATGGCACCTGCGGGACAGTTTGCAGCACAAGCGCCGCACATTGTGCAGAAGGCAAAAGGGTTGTCATATCGGCGGTCTGCGGCAGGCAGAGGAGCGGATGTGACGATGCTCCCGAAGCGCCCGGCAGTGCCTTTGGCGGTGATCAGGTTTTTGGAGAGACCGAAGGTTCCCAGTCCGCACACATAGGCTATGTGCCGCTCTGACCAGTTGGAGGCATAGGGGGTCAGAAGACGGAAACGGGGGTCTGCTGCGGGGTATACCGCGGAATGACCGGCTTTTTGCAACTGTTCGCACAGGAAGCCACCCAATTTGTCCAGCATAATCTGGCCTTCAATGCGGGCGTGGAGCCACTCATCCGAGGCGGCATCGCCAGTGCGGTTTGATTGCCTGACCGCATCCGTGAAGGGCAGGAAGAACGCGAGAACGCTTTGTGCCTCAGGCAGCCAGTCGGTGGGCAGGAAGGCTCCCTCGCCGATGACCTGGGGGGTTTGCAGTTCTGCAAACAGGGGATCGGCAGCGCTGGCGGAGGAGAAAAGCGGGGCACCGTAGATTTGCATTCCCGCCAGTTCCGGACGGATGGCATCCTCGGCGGATACGCGATTTTCGGGAGCGGCTTCCAGATACTCGCGGGCAAGACGGAGAAGTGTTCCGGGTTCCATAGTCGAGTCCTCCTGTTTGAAAACCGATTTCTGAAAGGGGATTATTCCATCAGGTCCCGCATACGCAGCAGCATTTTCAGATCGTTGTCAATGCAGGCGGCGGCGGAGAGATTGGGGGTGTAGCGCAGCGTGTTGCCCTTGTCCGGGGCCAGAGGCAGGATGACCGCTTCACTAAGCCGGGAGAGGGTCAGGTTGCGGGAATAGCGCTCCCGATAGGTGTTTTCCAGCGCCAGCAGAATATCGCGGCTGTTTTCCAGACAGGTCTTGGAGAACTGGAACACGGCCTCCCGGTCACGATCCTTGTAGAATCGCGGGAAAGCATAGGGCAAAATCAGGTTTGCTGCCGGCATCAGTCCGGAGACAGAGGGGGCGGAGCCGTCCACGGTGTCGCCGCCAATGAAGGGATACATCGTGGACTCCACGAACCACGCCCGCAGGGAGGGGATGAAGTACACGGCATCCACATCCAGCCCCTTGGAGGCCATCAGGTCGCGGCCTCTGCCGGAGAGCAGGCCGACCAGCACTTTCTCGATTTCCAGACCTTCCCGGCGGCACAGGGGTTCCAGCACGTTGATGCGGGCGCCGGAGTGGAGCAGATCGTCCACCAGCAGCACCGGGCGGCGGAAGGAGTGGATGGTGCGCACCTGGCTTTCCAGAGGCGCGTAGCCGGGATAAGCGGAGATGGTGAAGGAGCGAAGATCGGGGGCAAAGCGTTTATCCGTGTGGATGGTCTTACTGACGGTGTTGGGAACGGCGTTGCCGCGCAGGATCTTGCCGAAAGGCACGCACATCTTGGGCCCCAGCGTCCGGGGATAGGTGGGCACGGCGGGGACGCCGTTGAGTTCGGTGATCTTCTGCACCAGACGGTGGTAGATGACCTCTGCATTCAAAGACAGCACCAGCGTGCCGGGATACATCGCGCAGATGGCGCGCTGGAAGCGGTAGTGTGCCTGCCGCACGGCGGAAAGCACCACGGGGTCGGAGGAGAAGGGCTCTTTCAGCGTGGTGGGGATGTTTTGCAGCAAAACGGCGGGAGAGCGCATATCCACCACCATCAGCGGCCTGGGCGTTTCCATCTCTGCCTGCACGAAACCCTGACGTTCCAACAGATCCAGAGTCTGGGGAGATTGGAGTTCGCCCCACCAGACGGCGTAACTGCAATCCTCAACTGCGGCGAGGGAGAGCACCTCCGTCAGCAGCAGTTGGCCGGCGTCGTAGGTGGTGTTTTCGGACCGGGAGGTGTAAAGGCCGGTCAGCAGGCGGATGTGACCCGCGGTGTGGGAGCGAACATAGTTGGCAAGAGTGACATCGCCCAAAGTGTCATACAGATCCCGGTCGTTGATGGTGCGCAGCGTCACGCAGCCCAGCACTTCGGCGGGGGTGCGGCTGGTGTCCCAAAGGGCGCAGACGCACTCTCCTGGGGTATAGGCGTGGAGTCTGGGCAGAGCGTCCCGAAGCGTGTCCCAATCGTCGGGTGTGGGATGCTCCATCGTGGAAAACTCCAAACTGCCTGCCAGCACGATGCGCTTGTACTGGGGCTCGCGCAGGTACAGGCTGTTCTGGAAAATGAAGTCCTGCACGGTGGAATCGATCAGGTTTGTGATGTCGCGGCCCAGATCGATGTTTTCGCGGATGCGGGTGGAACTGATGTCTTCCAGATGGGTGGGGAGGTGTAGTTCGATGACGTCGCCTTGCAGCGCCGAGAGGTCGGTTTCCACCTCGTGGTGTTCCGTGCCGCTGGCGCGGCGGAACACGATGTGGTTCATAGAATGGACAGAGCCCTCACTGGGGGGCGCCTTGTAGGACGAGGCGTTTGCCACCACATCGGAACCCACGGTCAGATAGAGTTCCTGATCGCCGAACACCTGCCGCAGACGGATCAGATCCTCCGGCGAGGCCAGGTTCACGGGGATGTCGTGGGGGAAGATGTACACGCCGAACTCATCTGCCACAGACATATTGACGATCTGTCGGCGGATGAGGGAGGGCTGGGCTTTCTTCGACCAGGAAAATTCGTCCACAGCCAGATAGACTTCGAAGCCCAGATCCCGGATGGCCTGTACAATGCCCTTGTGAGAGAGGGAGAAGGGGTCGAAGGTGCCGGGGAAGAAGGCGGCCTTGGTGTGGTCTTCAAACTGGAAGAGTCCACTCTTGTAGCGGTGCTCGATGATGAAGCGGTAGATGGAGGAAAGCGCGGAAGCCGAATAGAAGAAGGTCAGTTCCTGGGCGGGTTGCTCGTTCATCAGGAAAAGGAACTTCTTTGCGATCAGGGTAAAGAGGCTGGTCTTTTCGTCGTAACTCAAAACCGGGGAGGCAAACAGCCCGTTGCCCAGAATGTGCAGCGCTTCCTGCTGCACGCTTTCGTGGCAGGAGGAGAGACCTTTCAGCAGAAGGCTTGCCATACGGTTGCGGCGGCACAGCACCACGTCCTGCGGTTCTCCAAAGCGGGGGCCGTATTCTTCGTAGTATTCCAGCGCCGCGCCGATGGTGGCAAGGGTGGCGGTGGCCACACCGGTGTTGGAGGAGGAGAGCATCTCCTGCAAACTGGAAAGCGCTTCGTCCAGTTCCCGGGGCGCAAGCCACAGGCAGAAGCGGCCCAGATAGCCGGGGATGTACTGGGCAATCTCCGTCTGGCCGGTTTCCAGCGCTTTGGAAAGTTCCACGGCGATCTCGTTGCGGCGATCCGGCGTCAAGTCGGGAGCGATCTCCAACAGCGCAGCGCCGGCCATACGGCGCACCACGATGTTCTCGCTGACCTTGATGAGGTTGGAGAAGTGGGTAGCGATGTCCAGATCGTAACCGGGATTCTGCTTGGCCAGATGCAGGAGATACTCCACGCCAACGGCTTTCAGGATCCACGGCGTGGCGGATTTCAGGTTGTCCAGGAACACGTTGCTGACGGTTTCCGGCTGATCCAGCACACCGGCGGAGGGGTCCAGCCCCAGCGCAGCGCACAGTTGCGCGCGCAGGAAGAGCAGCGGCGTGCTGGCCCCGAAATCTGCGGTAGTCACCGCCTCTGCGATGCGCGCATATTCGTCGGAGGCGGGATCAAGGGATTCCAGCAAATGGCGGAACAGGCGCATAGCGGCCGCCTTGTGGGGTTCTTCGCCCTGTTGCAGCCACCAGATGGCGAAGGTCACCAGCGTGCTGCGGGTGTCGCCCACCATACAGTCCATCGGAACGTTCAGCACGGTATCCAACAGGGCGAAAGCGCCGTCGGGATCCACCGTCTGGGGGGCAGAGTAGTGACTGAACAGTTGCAGCGCGAACCGGGGTCGGTTGCCTGCGGAACTGCTGCCCAGCAGCGCGTCCACTACGGTCTTGGCCTGATAGCGGATCATACTGGTCTGGCGGGGCGTCAGGCGGCTGTCTGGATGGATCAGCCGCTGCAAGTACTCCGCCCACAGTTCAAAGGGACGGTTTTCCGTGGGGCTGGGGGCGATACCGGCCGGCAGTTCTTTTTTGTAGCCGGAGAGGAAACCGGCAAGAATGCGGCCCATCAACTGTGCGGCCTGGCGGCGAAGGTCACCGTCGGGCAGCAGGAGCAGTTCGTAGAGGAATTCCAGCGTCTGCTCCTTCTGGTTGGCGTTCAGATAGGTGAAATACTCCGAAAAGACGGCCACATAGGCGCGGATCCGGGAGGGATCCTTTTCGCTGCGGGCGGCTTCCAGAATGTCCGCAAAGAGTCGCTCGTGGCTCAAACGGTGCATCAGGCGGATGTTGTGATCCACGGCGGTGTGCCGCAGGGTGTAAACCACCTGGCGGTCGCCCATCAGGGCAGGCGCCTTGCGGGGCGGAATGGGCAGAACGGTTTTCAGGTTGGTGTCCACGCCGAAATAGGTGAGGTATTCTTCAAAGTCGTGGAGTTTTGCGTAGACGTGCTGATAGCGCAGCCGCTTGGCGGCATCCACGTTGTCCAGTTTGCTGAGGATGACGTCGAAGGCGTCGTGCAGGCTGAACAGTTCCGTGATCTCCTGACCGTTTTCGCTGCGGGACTGCTTGACGCGGAAGTCAGAGTAAACAAGGATCAGGGATTCCGAGGAGAGGTTTTCGATTTCCAGATCCCAGACGGAGTGGTTGGCGGCGATGTTGCCGATGTTGGACAGGCCGCGCTCGGTGAACCACTGGTCGGTGTAGTAGTAGTGGAGATAGGGAACGCGCTCGCCCGGCTTGCAGCCGAATTTACCGATGTCGTGACCGGCGGCAGCACCGGAGATCAGGCCCAGATCCACCAGACCGCCAAAGGAATGGAAAGTGCGGGACACGCTCATCGCCACGTGGTGCACGCCGGCAATATGTTCCAGCGTACGGAAGGGCGTTACTTCCAGACCCAGACGCATCAGTTCGTAGACATACTCATCCCGGAAGCATTGCAGGAAGCGGCGGTATTCGTCGGCGGAGATGCAGTCTGCCAGTTCCTCCTCCGTGCAGAAGGCGAAATCCATCTTCTGGTCGAAGGGGACGACCTCCCGCTCGGCGTCCAGCAGCGTTTGCAGGAAATGGAGGAAGCACAGCGCGCCGTCCTGCTGGACGGCGGTGTGGACGGTGTCCTCTCTGGTATACAGGCGGGAACAGGCGGACTGATAGGTATAGGCCAGCCAGCCCTCCTCGGGAACGGGGGCAACACGATCCAGCAGAGGCGTGAACGCATCCAGTGCCTGCTGGCAGGAGACACGCGCTTCCATAGGCAGCAGGGGAGCCAGCAGGGCTTTCCAGTCCGTATCGGCGAACAGGTCAGTCCGGAGCATATGGAGTTTTTGTGAAAACGATTTTTCGGCAAAGGCCTCCGCCACGCGGAGATGCAGCGTTTTTTCCATAGGATGCCTCCGTTCATCAGATGCTGGAAAAAGTATACCGCACTTTTCGGCATTTTGGAAGCGATTTCTGTGAAAAAAGGGTCTGCCGCGCAGAGCGGCAGACCCTTTGAATTATTCAGTAAAGTGTTCGTGCTGGAAAATGTGATCCTCGCAGAAACAGTGGTATCCGGCGCAGCGGGAGCAGTAACGGAATTCCAGATCCGGGTGGCTGGCATCCGTGCGTCCGCAGACGGCGCATTTGTGGCGGTAGCCCCGTTCCGCCTCTTTCTTTTTCTGTTGGCGGACGGCGGATTTGAACTGGATGGTCTGGTGAGAGGTCTGGTGCTGTGCCCGCCCGCGGCGGTAGGCGATGGATTCTGTCATCGTGGTCCAGAAAAACACCACGAAGTTCAGCATCGCCACCACAGGCAGCAGCGCCCGGAGGATATCTCCGGCCAGCAGGGCGGTGAAGGTATCCAGCGCAAAGAGCGCCACGTCGAACCAGGCCAGCCACTTGACCTTGATGGGGATGATGAGGAACAGCAGCACCTGCATATCGGGGAAGAGGGCAGCAAAGGCAAGGAACATCGACAGGCTGATATAATAGGTGCCGTAGACCGTGCTGCTGCCCGGGAAGTAATAGCCGGCGATGCCGGCAAGGATGGTCAGCAGCATACCGGTAAAGTAATACAGGTTGAATTTCGGAGTGCCCCACTCCCGTTCCAGCAGGTTGCCGATGAAGTAGATGAAATAGGTGGAGATCAGGAAGGAGAAGGGCTGTGTGGTGGACGGGAGAAACACAAAGGTGAGCAGCCGCCAGATCTCGCCACGGAGGACCGCACCCCAGTTGAAGGCCAGAAAGGACAGAGAACTGTAATTGGAGAAGGTCATCAGCAGGAATACGATCACATTGCCGGCCACGATGTATTTCATCAGGTTGGAAATGCCAAAATTGGGATGGTTATAGGCAAACCGCTCTACGGCGGCGTTGAGTTTTTTCAAAGAGTATCCCTCCAAAACAGGAAATAATATTTTATTATACCCATATATGGAAAAAAATCTATGTATATTTTTTGAACAATGGGAAAAGAGGGAGAAAAGCAGAAAAATCGTCTTGACAAACGAAAAAGACCTGATAAAATAAACGAGAAAAATCAATACCCCTTATCAAGAGTGGCGGAGGGAACGGCCCTATGAAGCCACGGCAACCTGCCTATGACAAGGTGCCAAATCCGACGGAAAGCGACAGATGAGGAGCGAACAACCGGAGTCTTTGTGCGTTTCGTCATCGAAACGTGCATTTTTTTCGCCTCTTGGTAAGAGAAGAAAAGGAGAACAACAATGGCAAGACGTTATTTATTTACTTCCGAGTCCGTGACCGAGGGACATCCCGACAAGATCTGCGACCAGATCTCCGACGCGGTGCTGGATGCCATCCTGGCCCAGGATCCTATGGGCCGCGTGGCCTGCGAGACCACGGTCTCCACGGGTCTGGTCCACGTGATGGGCGAGATCACCACCAGTTGCTATGTGGACATCCCCAAGATCGCCCGCGAGGTCATCCGCGACATCGGCTATGACCGTGCCAAGTACGGCTTTGACTGCGACACCTGCGGCATCATCTCCAACATCGACGAGCAGTCCGCCGACATCGCGATGGGCGTTGACAAGGCGCTGGAAAACAAGCAGGGCGAGGACGCCGAATTGCAGAACGGCGCCGGCGACCAGGGTATGATGTTCGGCTACGCCTGCGACGAGACCCCCGAACTGATGCCTCTGGCCATTTCCATCGCCCAGAAGATGGCAAAGTGCCTGACCCAGGTCCGCAAGACCGGTCTGGTGAACTATCTGCGCCCCGACGGCAAGACTCAGATCACCGTGGAATACGACGAAAACGGCAAGCCCGTCCGCGTGGATACCGTGGTGCTCTCCACCCAGCACAGCCCCGAGGTCACGCTGGACCAGATCC
>SVKT01000021.1 GCA_015068335.1 Oscillospiraceae bacterium
CACACCACGATGCCCTTTTCGCACTTGCCCTCTGCCACAGCCCTGGCGGCGGCAGCGCCGAAGTCGGGATAGTCGCAACTGTCCAGATTATAGCAGCCGAAGTCCTCATATTCGTGGCCCATCTTCTCGATGACGCCCTTGATATACTCCTTCAACTCGTAGCCGCCGTGGTCACAACCCAGTGCAATTTTCATAGCATTGTTCTCCTTTTTTCATTATCTCTGGTCGAGGTTCTGCTTGCATTGTACGACAGGGCGGAAGAAAAATCAATCTCCGCCCTGCCGCCTGCCTTACTTTTTGAACTTCTTGAAGAACTTTTTGCGCTCCTCGTAGTTGTTTTCGCCCACGCTCTCGGCAAATTTCCGCAGCGCTTCCTTCTGCTCCTTGTTCAGGTTGCGGGGCGTTTCAATGTAGACGGTCACATACTGGTCGCCGCGGCCCCAGCCGTTGATGGAGGGGATGCCCTTGCCTTTCAGGCGGAAGGTGGTGCCGCTCTGGGTGCCCTCGGGCAGGTCATACTTGACCTTGCCGTCGATGGTGGGGATCTCCAACTCCGCGCCCAGAACCGCCTGGGCGAAGGTGATGGGCGCCTCGCACAGAACAGAAGTCCCCTCTCTGCGGAACAGGTCGTGGGGACGGACCGTGATGGTGATGAGCAGATCGCCTGCCTGGCCGCCGTTTTTGCCGGCGTGACCCTGACCGCGCACGGAGATGGTCTGGCCGTTGTCAATGCCGGCGGGAATGGTGGCCTGAATGGTGCGGCGCTTGCGCACGAATCCCGCGCCGCGGCAGTCGCCGCAGGGCTGGTGGATGATCTTGCCCTTGCCGCCGCACTTGCCGCAGGGCGACGAGGTGGCGAACACGCCCATCGGTGTCTGCCGCCGCACCTGCACCGTGCCGGTGCCGTGGCACTCCGGACAGGTCTCCGGTGTGGTGCCCGGCGCGCAGCCGTTTCCGTGGCAGGTGTCGCACTGCTCCATCCGCTCCACCGTGACTTCCTTCTCGCAGCCGAAGGCGGCCTCCTCGAAACTGATGGCCAGGGAAACGCGGATGCTCTCGCCCCGCGCCGGAGCGTTGGGGTTTGCCCGGCGTCCGCCGCCGAAGCCGCCGCCGAAGAAACTGCCGAAAATGTCGCCCAGATCGCCGAAGTCCATCCCGCCGAAACCGCCGCCATAACCGCCGCCAGCCCCGAAGTTGGGGTCCACGCCGGCGTGGCCGAACTGATCGTAGCGCGCCTTCTTATCCGCGTCGGAGAGGATCTCGTAGGCTTCGTTGATCTCCTTGAACTTCTCCTCCGCCTCCTTGTTGTCCGGATTCAGGTCCGGATGGTACTGGCGGGCCATTTTCTTATATGCTTTTTTGATCGCATCGTCCGAGGCGCCTTTTTCCACGCCCAGAACTTCATAATAATCCCGTTTTTCAGATGCCATATGGAAACTCCTTCACGCCACATAAGGGACAGGCGTTTTCCCTGTCCCTTATGGCTTTATGCGCGGTGCTTACTTGTTTTCGTCCTCGTCGACCACCTTGTAGTCGGCGTCGTAGTACTGCTGGCCGCCCTCGCTGCCGCAGTCACCGGCGCAGCCGGCGTCCTGGGGATTGGCCTGCTGATACAGTTTCTCGCTGACGGCGTAGAAGGCCTGGGTCAGTTCCTCCGTGGCGGCCTTGATGGCGTCGGTGTCGGTGCCCTTCAAGGTCTCTTTCAACTTGTCGATGCCGCTCTGGACCTTGGCCTTATCGTCGGCGGGGATCTTGTCGCCCATCTCGGAGAGGGTCTTCTCGCTCTGGTAGACCATCTGGTCAGCCTGGTTGCGGGTCTCCACTTCTTCCTTCAATTTCTTGTCCTGGGCGGCGAACTGCTCGGCTTCCTTGACGGCCTTCTCGATGTCCTCCTTGCTCATATTGGAGGAGGAGGTGATGGTGATGTGCTGCTCCTTGCCGGTGCCCAGATCCTTGGCGGAGACGTTCACGATGCCGTTGGCGTCGATGTCGAAGGTGACTTCGATCTGGGGCACGCCGCGGCGGGCGGGAGCGATGCCGTCCAGATGGAAGCGGCCCAGAGACTTATTGGCGGCTGCCATCTCACGCTCGCCCTGCAACACGTTGACTTCAACGCTGGTCTGGTTGTCGGCGGCGGTGGAGAAGATCTGGCTCTTCTTCACGGGGATGGTGGTGTTGCGCTCGATCAGGCGGGTGCAGACGCCGCCCATCGTTTCAATGCCCAGAGACAGGGGGGTGACGTCCAGCAGCAGCAGGCCCTTGACGTCGCCGGTGAGAACGCCGGCTTGCAGGGCGGCACCCATTGCCACGCACTCGTCGGGGTTGATGCCCTTGAAGGGCTCGTTGCCGGTATAGGCCTTCACGGCCTCCTGCACGGCGGGGATACGGCTGGAACCGCCCACCAGCAGAACCTTGCTCAGGTCGGAGGGTTTGAGGCCGGCGTCGCTCATAGACTGGCGGACGGGACCCATCGTGGCGTCCACCAGATGGGCGGTCAGTTCGTTGAACTTGGCGCGGGAGAGGGTGACGTCCATATGCTTGGGACCGGTGGCGTCGGCGGTGATATAGGGCAGGTTGATGTTGGAGGACATCACGCCGCTAAGTTCGATCTTGGCCTTCTCGGCGGCCTCTTTCAGGCGCTGCATCGCCACCTTGTCGGCGGACAGGTCCACGCCCTCGGTCTTCTTGAACTCGGCAACCAGCCACTTCATAACGCACTCGTCAAAGTCGTCGCCGCCCAGACGGTTGTTGCCGGCGGTGGCCAGAACTTCGATGACGCCGTCGTCGATTTCCAGGATGGACACGTCGAAGGTGCCGCCGCCCAGGTCGTAGACCATAATCTTCTGGGCCTGCTCCTTATCCACACCGTAGGCCAGAGCGGCGGCGGTGGGCTCGTTGATGATGCGCTTGACGTCCAGACCCGCGATGCGGCCGGCGTCCTTGGTGGCTTGACGCTGGGAGTCGGTGAAGTAGGCGGGAACGGTGATGACCGCCTCGGTGACGGTGGTGCCGAGGTATGCCTCGGCGTCAGCCTTCAACTTTTGCAGCACCATAGCGCTGATCTCCTGGGGGGTGTAGTTCTTATCGTCCACGCTCACCTTGTAGTCGCTGCCCATCTCACGCTTGATGGATGCGATGGTGCGGTCGGGGTTGGTGATGGCCTGACGCTTGGCGACCTGGCCCACCATACGCTCGCCGGTCTTGGAAAATGCCACCACAGAGGGCGTGGTGCGGTTGCCTTCCGCGTTGGCGATGACCACGGCTTCGCCGCCTTCCATCACGGCCACGCAGGAGTTGGTCGTACCCAGATCGATACCGATTACCTTAGACATAATGTTTTCCTCCAATATATCGAAAATAGTTTCATTCATTGACAGATTCAGTTTGCGACCTGCACGATCGCGTAGCGGATGACCTTGTCACCCATCATAAAGCCGGCCTGAAAGACCTGCGCCACTTCGTTTTCGCCCAGCGCCTCGTCGTCGATGTGCATCACGGCGTTCATCTTCTCCGGGTCGAAGGGTTTGCCCTTGGCCTCGATCTCCGTGACGCCCAGTTTTTCCAGGATCGTCTTGTACTGCTGGAAGATCATTTCCAGCCCCTTCTTGTGGGGAGAGTCCTCTCCGCCCTCTGCGGCGGCGGCACGTTCCAGATTATCGTACACATCCAGAAACGCCTTGACGGTGTCTGCCTTGGCGTCCTGATAGATGTTGTCCTTTTCCTTGGTGGTGCGCTTGCGGTAGTTGTCGTATTCGGCAGTCAGCCGCACGTACTGATCCTTCACGGATTCCAGTTGCTTGACGGCCAGTTCCATCTGCTCCACCTGTTCCCGGGTGAAGGTGTAGCCCTTTTCCTTTTTCTTCTTGCCCTTGGCAGCCTTTTCCGCCGCATCCGCTTCCGGTGCTGCGTCTGCCTCCGGTGCAGCCTGCTGCTCCACAGCGTCGTCCTGAGGCTGCTTGATCTCGTCGCTCATTCGTGTGCGTCCTCCTTCGGGGGTAATCCTTGCTTTCCGAACAGTCGGGTCAGGCCGTCGGCAAAGCCGGAAAGCCGCGCCGCGACTGTCGCATAATCCATTCTGGTGGGGCCGACCACGCCGATCAGGCCCCGCATATCGTCGCCGATATCATAACTTGCCACCACGACGCTGGTGTCTTTCAGCGCGTCGCTGATGTTCTCCGGGCCGATGAGGATCTTCATCGGGCCATCGTCCGGCATCGGCAGGTTTTCCTTGCTGTCCGCCAGAAAACTCATCAACTGGTGGGCCTTGTCGGCATCGCGGAATTCCGGCAGTTTCAACAGTTCCTTGGCGCCGGCGGTCACGATCTCGCGGTGGCTCGCCTCTTCCAGCAGATCCACCGCGTAGCCGATGGTCTGGCTCAGCAGCAGAAACACCGGGGGCGGCAGTTGCTCGGCCACGTTCATCAGCCGCAGGTTCATCTCCTCCGTGGCGATGCCTGTGAAATGGGTGTTGAGCAGATTGACCAGCACCGGAAACTGCTCCACATCCACCTTCAACTGCTGGCGGAGCAACTGGCTTTTCACCCGGTTGCCGTCCAGCATCACTACGGTGATGCAACTGTGGTCATCCACCGGCAGCAGTTCAAACCGCCGGGCGGTCAGCCGGGTCTTGCGGGCTGCCGTCATATAGGTGGGGTAATTCACAAAGGACGATACCGCACGGCCCGCCTGGGAAATGACACGGTCCAGTTCCTCCATTTTCAGTTGCAGGGACTGGTTGATCGTTTCCGTTTCGGCCACCGACAGTTTCTGCTGTTCCATCAGTTCATTGACGTAGATGCGGTAGCCTCTGGGCGAGGGGATGCGGCCGGCCGAGGTGTGGGGCTGCTCCAAATAGCCCATTTCCACCAGATCGGCCAGTTCGTTCCGAATGGTGGCGGAACTGACCTTGCCCGACATCTCGGCGGCGATCGCCTTGGAGCCGACCGGCTCGGCGGAGCGGATATACTCCTCTACCACCAGTTTCAATATTTGCTTTTTCCGGCCTGTCAGTTCCACGAAGCACCTCTGTCTCTCTCCGGGGCGGCAGTTTAGCACTCGACTCCCCGGAGTGCTAAACGCAGTTTACCACCTGGGTCGGCCAATGTCAATGGATGGAAGATAAACAATTTGTGAACAAAGCGCCGGCGGCCGGAAAGCGCCTGTTTTCAACAAAAAGGACTGCCCGGAGGCAGTCCTTTTCCATTGGTTCAAAGCAGTTTTCCCGCCGCTTCCCGCACGGCGCCGGACAGGTACAGCGACCCCAGCGCACACACGGCGCCGCCGCGTCCCACGGCGTTCAGCGCCTGCTCCACGGCCTGCTGCACGGTTTCGCACGCCCGCGCCTCCACGCCCCGCGCCCGCAGCAATCCGCACAGGCGCTCCGCGCTCATAGCGCGGGGGCTGTCGGGACGGAGCACAAACACCCGCTCCGCCAGGGGCGCCAGACGGTCCAGCATTTCCTCCACGTCCTTGTCCGCCAGAACACCCAGGATCATCACGGCTTTCCTGCCCGGCAGCAGCGCCGACAGGCTCTCCGCCGCCGCACGGATGCCGTGGGCGTTATGGGCGCCGTCCAGCAAAAACAGCGGCTCTTTCCCCAGCACCTCAAACCGGGCCGGCCAGCGCACCTTCGCAAGGCCGCTGCGCACAGCCGTCTCCGGGATGTTCCAGCCCTTCTCCGCCAGAACTTCCAGCGCCGTCAGCGCCGCGGCGGCATTTCTCGTCTGGTATACGCCGGCCAGCGGGAGGCGCAGGTCCCGGTAAGGCGCAAAGTCGAACACGGCACCGTCCAGACTCACGTCCACCTGCTGCAACCGGGCAAAGTCCACTTCCCGCAGCGCAGCGCCGCGCTCCTTACAAGCGGCGCGGAACACCGCATCCGCCTCGGGGCAGCCGCCATAACTGACCACCGTGCCGCCGTCCTTGACGACGCCGGCTTTCGCCCCGGCGATCTCCGTCATCGTGGCGCCGAGGATGCCCATATGGTCCATCCCCATCGCCGTCAGAACGGCCACCTCCGGGCAGTCGATGACGTTGGAGGCGTCCAGCGCACCGCCCAGTCCCACTTCCAGCACCACAATGTCGCAGTCCTGCTCCTTAAAGTACAGCATCGCAAGGGCGGTGATCAGTTCAAACTCCGTGGGATGCTCCTCCATCCCCTCGGCCACGGGGCGGATGCGCTCCGTCAGGTCGGCCAGGGCCTCGTCCGAAATCATCTTGCCATTCACGCGGATGCGCTCGTGGAAGGTCATAATATAGGGCGAGGTGTTCAGACCCACCCGGTAGCCCGCCTCCCGCAGCACCGCCGCCAGCATCGCGCAGGTGCTGCCCTTGCCGTTGGTGCCGGCCACGTGGACGAATTTCAGTCCCTTATGCGGGTCGCCCAGCGCGCGAAGCAACTGCCGGATGCGGCGAAGCCCCGGCTCGTGCTTTTCCCACTGGAAGGAATGAATATACGCGATGGCTTCCTGTCCGGTCATAGGCATCTCTCACTTCAAAAAATTCCGGCGCCGCAGCAGTTTCACCAGCGGCATCGTCACCGTGGCCACCAGCACAGCCGCGACCACACCCGTGACAAAGCGGATGGCCGCGGAGCCGAAGACATAGGCAAAGGAATAGTACTGATAGATCACGCTGTCCAGCCAGATGACCACCGTGTTGCCTGCCGTGCGCACCAGCGCGGCCCCGATGCAGACCGCATAGCAGAGGATTGCCCGCTCTTCCAGCCGCTTCTCTTTCTGTCCTCTTGCTGCCAGCGCAATGATCAGCGCAAACAGCACCGGCGGCAGCGCCCAGAGCAGCGTGGTGGCGGTGGCGCCGTAACCGAGGAGTTGGTTGAGGGTCTCTCCGAAAAAAGCCACCAGCGCGGCGTCCAGCGGACCGACCAACAGGGCGCTGACCATTACGGGCAGGGCGTCCAGCGTGATATGGAGATTGCCCGGCGTGCGGATCTCCATAAGGTTGAGCACATAGTACATAGCGGCAAGAAGTGCAATGTAGCAGATGCGTCTGGCGTTGAATCTGGGCATAAAAATACCTCCTTCTGTGTGTTCGGCAGTCCGGAACCGGAACGCCGCACAGAGGAAGTTGAAAAACAGGCTCTTATGCGGCAGCGGGATGCGGAACACACACTGCGGATCGCTCCTTTCGTCCGGAAAACAACTCCCCGTTTTTCCGGCACTCCTCCGCACCGCGCATACATACGCCGCGGAGATGACACGTGCATTCCTACTCTGCCTGAATTGCCTTCATCATAGACCCTCTGTCAGAAAAATGCAACAAAAAAATACCCCGAATCTTTCGATCCGGGGTATTTCGCAGGCTGGAATTACTCGGCAGCGGGAGCGACAGGGGCTTCCTCGGCCTTGGCGGCTTCGGCAGCAGCCTTGGCGGCGGCAGCGGCCTTTTCGGCCTGTGCCTTCTTCAACTCCCTGTACTTTTCCTTCTCCTCGACGGTAGCCACGGGGATGATAGCGTCGCGGGGGCAGACCTTGGTGCAGAGTTTGCAGCCCACGCACTTGTCATAGTCCACCACGGCAACACCGTTGACCACGTGGATGGCGTCCTTCTTGCATTCCTTCTCGCACAGACCGCAGCCGATGCAGGACACGGAGCAGACGCTCATAGCGGCCTTGCCCTTTTCCAGATTGGCGCAGGTCACGTGGACCTTCTTGGGGTTGGCGGGAACGGAAACGATCAGTTTGCGGGGGCAGGCGCTCATACAGGCGCCGCAGTTGGTGCACTTCTCGGGGTCGACCACGGCAACGCCGTTTTCGCCGATGGACATCGCGCCGAACTGGCAGGCCTTCACGCAGGAGCCGAAGCCCAGGCAGCCGAACTGGCATTCCAGAGGACCGGCGGCGACCTTGGTGGCGGCGATGCAGTCGGTGATGCCCACATAGTCATAGCGCTTCTTGGCGTTCACGCCGCCGGTGCAGCGGACGAAAGCCACCTGACGCTCGCCGGTGGGAGCGGCCATACCCATAATCTCTGCGATCTTGGCAGCGCCTTCGGCGCCGGCAGGAGCACAGCCGTTCACGGGAGCCTCGCCCTTCACGATGGCGGCAGCCAGACCAGCACAGCCGGGGAAGCCGCAGCCGCCGCAGTTGGCGCCGGCCAGGCAGCCCAGGACTGCCTCTTCACGGGGATCCTTCTTCACCTCGAAAATCTTGGAGGCGACGGCCAGGACCAGGCCGAACACAGCGCCCAGAACACCGAGCACCGCAATTGCAGCAATAATGTTACCAATCATCTCGACGCCCTCCTTACCAGACTTTCAGGCCGGAGAAGCCCATAAATGCCAGGGCCATCAGACCGGCGGTGACCAGAGCGATGGGGAAGCCTTCCCAACTCTTGGGATAGTCGGCAAACACCAGACGCTCACGGATGCTGGCGAACAGCACGATGGCAACCAGGAAGCCCAGGCCGCCGGTGATGCCGTACACCACGGAGGAAATGAAGTTGTAATCGTTCTGCACGTTCAGCAGAACCACGCCCAGAACAGCGCAGTTGGTGGTGATCAGAGGCAGATACACGCCCAGGGCGGTGTACAGAGAGGGCATAGACTTTTGCAGGAACATCTCGATGAACTGCACCAGAGAAGCGATGACCAGAATGAAGGCCACGGTCTGCATATAGCCCAGACCCAGGGGGATCAGGACGAAGTTGTTCACCGCGAAGCACACCGCGGAAGCAAGTCCCATAACGAAGGTAACGGCCAGACCCATACCCACAGCGGTATCGATCTTCTTGGAAACGCCCAGGAAGGGGCAGATACCCAGGAACTGGGAGAAAATAAAGTTGTTTGCCAGAATGGCGCCCAGCGTGATCGCCAGAAGTTCAAAAATCTGATCCATTCTTATTCTCCCTCCTTATTTCTTAGACTTGGACAGCGCCCACTGCATCAGCGCGATCAGAGCGCCCAGGACCAGGAAGCCGCCCACGGGCAGAGTCAGCATACCGGCGCCAAACTCTGCGGGGAAGATCTGGATGCCCTTCTGCTCAACGCCCAGCAGGCCGCCGCCGAAGGTGCCGTTGCCCAGGAACTCACGGATGATGCACATTGCCAGCAGGACCACGGTATAACCGATGCCCTGGAAGATGCCGTCAAAGAAAGAGGCGCCAACGCCGTTCTTGTAGGAGAAGCCCTCGGCACGGCCCAGGATGATGCAGTTGACCACGATCAGGGGGATGAACACGCCCAGGGATTCAGCCAGAGCGGGAACAAAGGCCTGGATCAGCAGGTCGACCATCGTAACGAAACCGGCGATGACCACGATGAACATAGCGATGCGGATCTTATCGGGGATGATTTTGCGGATGGCCGCAATGATCATATTGGACAGGGTCAGGATCACCAGAACGGCGACGCCCATACCCAGACCGTTGAAGAAGGAGGTGGTGATGGCCATGGTGGAGCACATACCCAGGACCTGCACCAGAACGGGGTTCTGGGTCAGGAGGCCTTCCATAAACTGTTTTTTCAGATTCATACGTCAGATCCTCCTTTTTCAGCCCAACACAGCGGCCACGGCCAGCGCGGCATTCACGCCGGCGGTGACGCCCTTGGTGGACACGGTGGCGCCGCCAATGATCTCAACGTTCTTGCCGGCCACCAGTTCACCGTCCGCAGGGGTCTTGCCCTGGAACTGGTCCAGGACGCCGATGCCGGACGCGGTGGGCTCGTTCTCCATAACCTTGGAGCCGATGCCGGCGGTCTCGGAGTTCTTGACCACGGAAACGCCGGTAACGGCGCCGGCGGCATCCACGCCCACCATCATCTCGATGTTGCCCTGGGAACCGGAGGACACGATCTTCATCGCATAGCCCACGGTCTCGCCGCCGACCTGCACGCCGTACAGTTCGGTCAGTTTGCCGCCCACGGCGGCAGCCCCGGTCATCTCATCGGTCAGGTCCAGCGCCTCGGTGAAGGTGCTGTTTTCCTTATCGATGACAACTTCCTTCATTGCCTTCTGGGTCTTTTCCCAGTTGATGGCGGCGATCTTGTCCGCGGTGATGGCGTTGACGCCGCCCAGCAGACCGGCCACCACGAGGCAGGTGGCAAAAAGTTTGACCGTCAGTTCAATGATGTACTTGGGGTCCATATTGACCTTTTCTTTGCTCTTGACTTCCGTACTCATTTCGCAGCCGCCTCCTTCTTATCGGATTTCACGATACCAAAGCGGGTGGGCTTGGTATACTTGTCGATCAGAGCGGTGCAGCAGTTCATCACCATAATGGAATAGCAGACACCCTCGTTGTAGGAGCCGAAATAACGGATGAACACCGTGAACAGGCCGCAGCCGATGCCAAAGATCAACTGGCCCTTCTTGGTAACGGGGGAGGTGGCATAGTCGGTGGCCATAAAGAAGGCGCCCAGCAGCAGACCGCCGCTAAACACGCTGTACAGCATCCACTCCAAGCCGGTGCCGGCCTTGGGGAACAGGAAACTGAGAACCGCCACGGTGCCGATGTAGGCAACGGGCGTCTGCCAGTTGATGACCTTGCGCCAGATCAGATACACGCCGCCAATGATCAGCAGCAGGGCGGAAACTTCGCCCAGAGAGCCGCCGTGCTGGCCCAGGAACACTTCCCCGATGCTGTATGCTTCCTTCAGGCCGGCCAGGTCGCCGTTTTTCAGGTAGGCCATCGGCGTGGCGCTGGCGACGATCTCAGCAGAGCCGATCAGGGGAGCCTTGCACTTGGCGGGGTCCAGCCAGGTGGTCATAGCGCCGGCATAACTGCCCACCAGGAAGGCACGGCCTGCCAGAGCGGGGTTGACAAAGTTCTTGCCGATGCCGCCGAAGAGTTGCTTGACCACAACGATGGCGAAGAAGTCGCCGATGATGATCATCCAATAGGGGATATTGACAGGGCTGACAAACGCCAGCAGCATACCGGTGACCACCGCGGACAGATCGCCCACAGACTGGGGCTTCTTCATCACCTTGCGGTACAGCCACTCGAAGAACATACAGGCGATCACGGACACAGCCGTCAGGGTCAGCGCCTTCATTCCAAACATAAAGATGGCCCAGACCAGCGCAGGAACCATAGCCACGATCACATCCAGCATAATGGAGCGAGTGGTCTCGCTGCCGCGGATGTGGGGGTTAGAGGTGGCAATGAGTTTCAGATTCTTGTAATCGGTCATTTCGTCACAGCCTCCTTCTCGGCAGCCTTGGCTTCCTCCGCGGCCTTCCTGGCCTCGGCGGCGGCCTTGTCGGCGGCAGCCTTATCCTTCACCAACTGCTTGCCGGTCTTGAACATCTGGGTCAGGTGCATACGGGCGGGGCAGGCGTAAGCGCAGGCGCCGCACTCCATACAGTCCATAATGTTGGCCTCGTTCAGTTCGTCCACCATACCCTTTTCGGCATACTGATACATAAACAGAGGTTCCAGATGCACGGGGCAGACGGCAACGCACTTGCCGCAGCGGATGCACTGGGGATGCTCGACGGTCTGTTCCTCCTTGTCGCAGAAGGCCAGCATAGCGCCGGTGCCCTTACCCACGGGAACGTCCGCGGTGTACTGGGCCATACCCATCATCGGGCCGCCCATAATAAGTTTATAAGTACCTTCCTTCAAACCGCCGCAGGCGTCAAACACGTGGGAGATGGGCGTGCCGATGGGCACTTCCAGGTTCTTGGGCTCCACCACGCCGCTGCCCGCCACGGTCATCGTGCGGCTGATCATAGGCATACCCTTGGTGATGGCGCGGAAGATGGCACTGGTGGTGTTGATGTTGAACACCGCGCAGCCGATGTTGCTGGGCAGACCGCCGGGAGGCACCTGCTTGCCGGTGATGGCCTGGCAGAGTTGCTTTTCACCGCCCTGGGGGTAACGGCAGTGCAGAGGCTGCACTCTGACGGGGGCGTGCTTGGCGGCAATGACCTTATTGAGCATATCAATGCCGTTCTGCTTGTTATCCTCCACGCCGATGATGACGTTGTCCACGCCAAACATCCTGGCAAGGTAGGTGGCGCCGCCGATGATCTCCTCGGGGCGTTCCAGCATCATACGATGGTCGTCGGTCAGGTAAGGCTCGCACTCCGCGCCGTTGATGAGCACGGTGTCCACCTTGCCGATACCGCCGGAGATCTTGACGTGGGTGGGGAAGGTCGCGCCGCCCATACCGACGATGCCGGCATTCTTGACGATCTCCACCATCTCCTCGACGGTCAGCGCGTCGGGATCGGCGGGAGCGACGACTTCTTCGCTCAGTTCTTCCTGGAAATCGTTTTCGATGACGACCGCCATCATACTGCCGCCCATAGAATAGGGGCGGGGCTCAACGGCCTTGACGGTA
The DNA here is from genome assembly GCA_015068335.1 of Oscillospiraceae bacterium. Classification (GTDB taxonomy): domain Bacteria; phylum Bacillota; class Clostridia; order Oscillospirales; family Oscillospiraceae; genus Oscillibacter. Next base: position 12,308 of record SVKT01000021.1, read on the forward strand.
CCGGAGATGCTGGCGTGGATGGGAGCGCCCAGTCCACGGAACTCGCCGATCTTCTGACCCACCTTAACGTGGTCACCAACCTTAACAATGGGGGTGCAAGGTGCGCCGAAGTGCATCGACATCGGAATGACCACCTCTGCCGGGGGGGGCAACTGCTGGATGGCCTTTTCATTGGTCGCGGCTTTCATATCATTGGGATGAACGCCGCCAAAGAAAGCGTGTGCCATTTCTTCACCTCATTTTTTCTCCTGACAATGTCGCCGTCCGCCCCTTTTTCCTGCCTCCGGAGCAGAAATGGACGCACTATGCGACACTATCACATACTGCACAGCATTTTACACCCTCTTTCGCAAAATGTCTAGGGCGGCGAGGATGTTTTTTCAGGAAAAATATGTGCTTTTTTACAGTTTCTTGGCGTATGCGGCCTGTTTTTCTGTGGATTTTCCAGTCTCGTCCCTGTTCCGCGCCCTTGCCAATGTCGGAAAAACGTGATACACTACACAAAAAATCCCGCCGGCAATGCCGGTTTTCCCCGGAAGGAGTAATTCTATGGCACCCCAACTGATTCCCAGAAAACAACTGAAAGCCGAGATGAAGGCCCTGCTGGCCGATGCGCAGGTCTCCCCCAAGGGGATGACCGCCCTGTACTATGCCGTGGCGCTGGTCATCTCTCTGGCGCTCGTCTTCGCCCCCACGGTGGGTATCGCATCCACCTTCCTCTCGATCTTCTCCACCTTGCTCTCCACCGTTCTTTTTGCCGGCTTCACCCTGTACTGTATGGCCGTGCGCAGAAACGAGCGGGCGGAATATCTGACGCTGTTTGACGGCTTCGCCTTTGCCGGAAAACTCATCGCCCTGTCGCTGGTCACGACCGTCCTGGTGGCGCTGTGGTCCCTGCTGTTCGTCATTCCCGGCATCGTTGCCGCTTACAGTTACCGCTTCGCGCTGTACAACCTGTATGAAAATCCGGACATCAGCGTGTTGCAGGCGCTGGATATGAGCAAGAAGCAGACCCTGGGCTACAAGGGGCAGTTGTTCTCCCTGGATCTGAGTTATCTGGGCTGGGAGATCCTGGCAACACTTCCCATCGCGGTGGAAAGCGGCCTGCTCTCCGCGGAGGCCACCGCCGCCGCCTTTTACGGCGCCGCGCAGGTGCCCGCCGAATTCGCCCTGCACTCCGCCCTGCCCGAGTGGGGCTGGGTCTTGCTGGCGGGGGTCTGGGTCCTGGTCGTGTCCCTCTTCTATCTGCCGGTCAGAACCTGCACGGAACTGGGTTACTTTGAGATCGCCAAGATGACCTCCGGCGTGGACGCTGCCCCCGCGCAGACGGCAGACGACGGTGACGAGCAGGACAGCATCTGACGCCTTTCATAAAGATTACGCCTCCCCTGCGGCATCCAGAACCGCGGGGGAGGTTTTTATTCCCGGCATAGAACCGTTGCCTTTTCCCGGGGCGCGTGGTATGATCCAGACAGCGGATCTCCTATCTTTTGATAAGGTCAGGTGAGACAGAATGCTGACATACCCGATGGAAGACCGGGGCGCGCTGCCCCTTTATGAATATCTGTACCGCCGCATCCGCCAGGACATTCTGGACGGCACCCTGTCCGCCGGAGAGCGCCTGCCCTCCAAACGGGCGCTGGCGGAGCATCTGCGGCTGTCGGTCATCACCGTGGAGAGCGCCTATGCCCAGTTGGAGGCTGAGGGCTATCTGTACACCCTGCCCAAGCGGGGCTTTTTCGTCTGCTCTCTGGAACGCTCTCCCGCCGCCCCGGCTGCGTCCGTCCACATCCCCGCCGAGCCGGCAGCGCCGGCGTGGCGTCTGGATCTGGGCCGCAACCAGACCGACGGCAGCCGGTTTCCCGTGGCCGCCTGGGCGCGGCTGACCCGGCAGGTGCTGTCCGAAAACACCTTTCTCGCCCCCACCGCCCACCAGGGCCTGTACGCCCTGCGAAAGGCGCTGGCCAACAACCTGCGCAACTACAAGGGTATGGCGGTCTCCCCGGAGCAGATCGTGGTGGGCGCCGGTGCGGAGTATCTGTATCTGCTGCTGGCCCAACTGCTGGGGTCGGAGGCGGTGTTTGCCGTGGAGGAGCCCGGCTACCCGAAGATCCGGCAGGTCTATCGCAAGTGCGGCATCGTGTGCCGGAGCGTTGCGCTGGACGCCCAGGGTATGGATGTGGACGCCCTGCGCGCCGCAGGCGCCAATGTGGTCCACATTTCGCCCGCGCACCACTACCCCACCGGTCTGGTCACCACCATCGGCCGGCGGCAGGCGCTGCTGCGCTGGGCGGAGGAGCAGGGCGGCACCATCATCGAGGACGACTACGACAGCGAACTGCGTTTCACCGGCCGGCCCATCCCCACCCTGCAAAGCATTGACCGCAGCGAGCGCGTCATCTATATGAACACCTTCTCCCAGACCATTTCCCCCGCGATGCGTATCGGCTTTATGGTGCTGCCGCCCCGGCTGCTGGAACGCTACCGCCGGGAACTGGACTTTTACGCCTGCACCGTCCCGGCGCTGGAACAGCACGTGCTGACCCGGTTTCTGGAAGGCGGATTCTACGAGCAGCACCTCTCCCGGATGCGCAAGGAATACCGCTTCCGCCGCGCCGCGGTGCTGGACGCCTTCCGCAGCAGTCCTTTCGCCCACCGCATTTCCATTCAGGAGCAGGGCGCCGGTCTCCATTTCCTGCTGCGGCTGGACACGGACGAGAGTGACGAGAGCCTGCGGCAGCGGGCGGCGGAGCGCGGCGTGCGGCTGGGCTTCCTGACGGAATACGCCGCCGTTCCCCAACCGGAGCAGGCCCACACGCTGGTGGTGAACTACGCCAGCCTGACCCCGGAACGGCTGACGGAAGCGATGGCGCTGCTGGCAGAATTGTTCCTTGACTGACCGATCATCGGAGGTGACACAATGAGGTTCAAAAACAGTTTCCATCCCTATGCGATGGTGACCATTCTGTTCTGGTCGCTGGCCTACGTGCTCACGCGCCTGACCCTGCAATACTTTTCTGCCTTCTCTCTGGGCTTTCTCCGCTACCTGACCGCCTCCATCGCGCTGGTCGTTGTGGCGGTGGTCCTGAAACTCAAACCGCCCCGCAGGCGGGATCTCCCGTGGTTCCTGCTCTCCGGCGCCGTGGGATTCTTCGTCTATATGATTGCCTTCAATCAGGGGCAGGCCGCAGTCACCGCCGCCACGGCAAGCGTCGTCATCGCCACGACCCCCGTCATCACCGCCCTGTTCGCCCGCTTGCTTTACGGCGAAAAGTTACAGCCCTTTCAATGGGTCGCCATTCTCATTGAGTTCTGCGGCGTGATCGTGCTGACCCTGATGAACAGCACCTTTTCCGTCAACGCCGGTCTGCTCTGGCTGCTGCTGGCCGCGCTGGCCCTGGGCATTTACAATCTTTTGCAGCGGAAACTGACTCAGACCTACTCCCCCCTGCAATGCTCCACGTACAGCATCTTTTTCGGCACGGCGCTGCTGGCAGTGTTCTCCCCCGCCGCCGCGCGGGAGATCGTCCGCGCACCGGCTGTCCAGTTCTTCTATCTGGCCATCCTCGGCATCTGTTCCAGCGCCATCGCCTTTGTGGCGTGGGCCAAGGCCTTCTCCAAGGCGAAGCAGACCTCCCAGGTGAGCAACTATATGTTCGTCACGCCCTTTCTGACCAGCATTCTGGGCTTCCTGCTGGCAGGCGAAGTGCCCGACCGGGCCACCCTTGCAGGCGGCAGCATCATCCTTCTGGGCGTGCTGCTGTTCAACTTCGGCGGGAAACTCCGCAGGAAAACTGCGGCCTGACAACAGGAAAGCCGCCCCGCATTTGCGGGGCGGCTGTTTTTCTTCGCGTTACAGATTCTTGTCCAGCACCTGGGCGAAGGCCTCGGCGGGCATAAGGCCCACCTTGCGGTCGAACTCCCGGCCGTTTTTCAGGAACACCACCGTGGGGATGCTCATCACGCCGAAGCGGCGGGCCAGTTCGGGCTCCTCGTCCACGTTGACCTTGCCCACCAGGACACGACCGTCATACCGCTGCGCCAGAGCGTCCATCGCGGGAGCGAGCATCTTGCAGGGGCCGCACCAGGAGGCCCAGAAATCCACCATTGCCAGGGGAGCGGCATCCACCGCCGCGTCAAATTCCATCGTATTCAAATGTCTGATCGCCATATTCTTTCTCCTTTATTGCAGCAAATTATGTTTGATCTCTTTTCTGTCTGACCGCCCACTTCGCGGCGCTCTGACCGGCAACAAGCCCCTCGCCGGCGGCTTTGGACACTTGCAGTGGGAGGCCGGTGCAGTCGCCCGCCGCAAACAGGCCGGGCAGATTGGTGGCCATACTGCGGTCTGTCGCCACATAGCCGCCTTCCAGCGCCAGAGCGGGAAACAGATCCGAGGGCGCCACCGTGGGGCGGAGCAAAAACACACCCTCCACCGGCAGCGTTTCACCGTCGCAGGTGACGGACGTGACCGCGGAATCGCCGGTAATGACACAGTCCTTCGGGCGGTCGAAATAGGTAACGGAACAGCCGATGTCTTTCAGGAAGTCGGCTTCGCGGTGGGCGCTGTCGCTGTATCCCAGCACCGCCACCGGTCTGCCGCGGTAGAGCATCCCGTCGCAGGTGGCGCAGTAACTCACGCCCCGGCCCAGAAATTCCGCCTCGCCGGGAAACTTCCTGCCCCGGGACACGCCTGCCGCAAGAACCAGCGCGGAGGCGTTTTCCATATCACTGCCGATGCCCACGTACCAGACGTTTTCCATCCGCATCGCGTTGAGCACTCTGCCCGTGCGGAACTCCACGCCCGCTTCCTCCGCGTGGCGGCGCATCCCGCGCAGCAGTTCCGCACCGGAAACGCCGGGAAGGCCAATGCAGTTATCCACGCGCTCTGCCTTCCAGAGAGGGTTTTCCTCCATCGGATTGGAGACCACCAGGACCCGCAGCCCTCTCGCTCTTACATTCAGCGCCGCGGACAGCCCCGCAGGGCCGCCGCCGATGACCAGCACATCATACGACACGCACATCACCCTCCTCGCTCATCCACGCCTCCATCAGCCGCTCCACGCGGGAAGAGGCTACACGGTAGTATACCTCGTTTCCGCTGCGCTCCGCCGACACCACGCCGGCCAGCCGCAGTTTCTGCAAGTGCTGGGAAATACAGGACTGGGAGATCCCCACACGCGCCTCCATACAACGCACATTGCGGCAGCCGTTTTCCAGAAGATCGTGGACGATCTGCAACCGCACCGGGTGCGCCAGCGCTTTGAGCAACTCTGCCCGGGTTCCATAATCGATGCGCTCTTTCAAAAGCTCACCGCCTTTCTTCTAGGTTGGCATTAGAATATCATAATATACTGCGGCTTTCGGTTGTTTTTGCAACAAGCAAAATTTTTTGTCATTGGTTGCTTTCG
>SVKT01000131.1 GCA_015068335.1 Oscillospiraceae bacterium
AGATCGCCGCTGCCGGCGGGAAAGACATAATGATGGTCGAAGCAGGTGGTGCAGCCGTGCTTCATCAGTTCGCCCATGCCGGTGAGGGAGGAGAGGCGGATCACGTTTCGGTCCAGCCCCTTCCAGATCTCGTAGAGGGTCACCAGCCAGTCAAACAGTTCCATATTCTGCACCTGCGGCAGGTTGCGGGAAAACACCTGATACAGGTGGTGGTGCGTGTTCACCAGGCCGGGATAGCACCAGAGATGGCTGCCGTCGACCACCGTGTCCGCCTCATAGGGGAGGGACGGACCGATGGCCCTGATGAAGCCGCTTTCGCAGTACAGGTCAACGCCTTCCAGGATCCGGTCATCGTCGTCGCAGGTAACGAGCGTGTGGATGTTTTTCACCAGCAGCGTGGACATAGGATGCACCCCTTTCTTTGCTTTCAGTATAAGGGAGGAGGGCGCAAAGGTCAATCGAAACGAAAAAAGGAAGGCTGCGGTGTGCAGCCTTCCTTCCTGTGTGGGATGGGAGGTCAGTTCTTGCCGGCCAGAGACTTTTGCAGCCAGTCCTTGCCGTCCACGAAGCGGGAGACGATGTAACTGACCACGTAGTCGCCGGAGGCGTTGATCATCGTGGCGGGAGGATCGACCAGCGTGCCGATGGCCACCAGGATGGGGAATGCGATCTCGATGATGTCGGGGAAGAAGATGGAGCAGATGATATACTCGCCGATGTAGCCGCCGCCGGGAACGCCGCTCATACCAACGGAGGACAGCACAGCCACCAGAACGATGGGGATCAACTGGCCCCAACGCATTTCCTGCCCGAACACGCCCAGAACGAAGGCGATTTTCAGCACGCAGGAGAAGCAGGAACCGTCCATATGCATCGTGGCGCCCAGAGGGATGACCATTTCGGCCACGTCCTTGGAGATGCCGGTCTGTGCGGCTTCTTCCAGATTGGTGGGGATGGTGGCCACGGAGGAGCAGGTGCCAAGAGACACCACCGCGGGACGGGTGATGTGGCGGAACATCGTCTTGACCGCGCCCTTGCCGCCGCCGAACCAGGCGAACAGAGGGAAGGCGGTGAAGATATAGAGGAAGCACAGGGGGTAGTACAGCAGCAGCGCGCGGCCGTAACCGGCGATGGTTTCTTCGCCGTAGGTAGCCACCAGGTCGGCGAAGATGGCGAAGAAGGCGATGGGCGCGTAGTAAGTGACGATCTGAACGAATTTCAGCATTACAGAGGTCAGGTCTGCCAAAAACTTGCCCACGAGGGTCTCGCTGCCGCCGTTGAGATTCACGGCAAAGCCGAAGAGTGCGGAGAACACGATCAGAGGCAGCATCGCCCGGCGGGTCAGCAGACCCACAAAGTCCTCGGCGGTGAAGAAGTTGACGATCATCTGGCTCATCGTGGCATAGTCGCCCATCTCCTGGGAGGGGTACTCAGTCCAGGGGGTCAGAACGGGCGGGAAGATCTTTGCCAGAATGAACATAATCACGGCGGCAATGGCGCCGGTGATCACGAAGGTGGCGATGGTGGTGCCCATAATCTTGCCTGCGCGCTTGCGGCTCTTGGTGTTGGCCACGGAACTGGCGATGGATGCGAACACCAGCGGCACCACGATGCAGAACATCATATTGATGAACACGGTGCCCAGAGGCTTGATCAGGTGGCCGAAATCAGGGAAAAACCAGCCTGCGGCGGCGCCGGCGATCATACACGCCAGCATAATGAACATAAAGCGGTAGTTCTTCATAACGGTTTTGGATTCCATAATGCGACCTCCTGTTGCTCCGATTTGATACTATAATTATATTCCACACTTATTGCAAAAACATATCCATATATGCTATAATTATGTCAAAAAGTGCTATGAGGAGCGGAACCGATGAACGAAACCTATCAAAAGCGGGGGTATCTGCTGGAATCCTTCCGCCTGTTCCATATGCGGGACATCCCGAAGGAGAAGGTGGAGTACCACTATCACGAGTTCTATAAACTGCTGATCGTGCTCTCCGGCACCGGCGGCTACTGGATCGACGGCGAGCGCTATCAATTGGAGAGCGGCGACGTGGTGCTGCTGGATCGACGGCTAATCCACCGCCCGGAGTTTGAGCGGGAGTATGAGCGGGTCATCATTTACATCTCCCCGGAGTTTCTGGAAACCTGCTCCGCCGGGGACTGTGCCCTGGCCGACTGCTTCTCCCGCCCCGGACAGCACATCCTGCGGCTTCCCGTCCGGGACAGGGAGCGGTTTCTGGGCCTGATCCGCACGTTGGAGGAGGAACTGGGCTCCGCCGAGGCGGGGAAGGACATCCTCTCCGGCGCTCTGCTGGCGCGGGCGCTGGTGGAGGTGTACCGCTTGCAGCAGCGGGGCGCGTTTCCAGCGGTGCAACCCCTGCGCCCCCGGGATGCGCGGGTGGCGGAGATGCTGCGGTATATCGAAGCCCATCTGGGTGAGGAGATCAGCGTGGAAACGCTGGCGGAGCACTTCTTCCTCAGCCGCTACCATATGATGCGCCTGTTCCGGGAGCATACCGGCATCACCATCCACGCCTACATTCAGGACCGGCGGCTGATGAATGCCAGAGATCTGATGGGGCAGGGCGTGGGTGCCACGGAGGCCTGCTACAAGGCGGGTTTCAACAGTTACTGCACCTTCTGCCGCGCCTACAACCGGCGGTTCGGGCGGTCGCCCACCGGCCGCGGCGACAAAAAACTGCTGGTGGAGGAGACCTATGAATAAAGGCGAGGGGACAGCCCCTCGCCTTTACACAGATTGCGTTATGCCAGATCTTCGTCGGTGACTTCGCCCTTTGCCACGATGTTGGTGGGGCCGGTCAGATACAGGTCGGTGATGGCGGAGCCCTCCCGCGCCACGTCCACGATCAGCGTGCCGCCGGTCATCGCCACGTTGACGCCGCGCCCGGTGACCTTGCCCTGCAAGGTCAGGACGGTCACCAGAGAACCGGTGCCGGTGCCGCAGGCGTAGGTGAAGTCCTCCACGCCCCGCTCGAAGGTGCGCTCAAAGACCTCGTCCTCGCCGGTGATCTCGTAGAAGTTCACGTTGGCGCCCTTGGGGAAACTGCTGTGCCAGCGGATGGCGCGGC
>SVKT01000022.1 GCA_015068335.1 Oscillospiraceae bacterium
GCAAAGTCGTACATCGGGAAGATACACCACTTGGTGCCCTGGCGGTGATGCTCAATATAGCGAATGCGGTAGATGACCGGATCGCGCATATTGAAGTTGCCGCTGGCCAGATCGATCTTGGCGCGGAGGGTATACTTGCCCTCGGGGAACTCGCCGTTGCGCATCCGCTCAAACAGATCCAGGCTCTCCTCAATGGGACGGTCGCGCCAGGGGGACTTGCCGGGCACGCCAACGCCGCCGCGATACTCGCGGAACTCCTCGGGAGTCAGTTCGCAGACGTAGGCCAGACCTTTCTTGATCAGGCCCACGGCCAGTTCATAGGTCTTTTCGAAATAATCGGAGCCGTAGAACATCCGGTCATCCCAGTCGAAGCCCAGCCAGTGGATGTCCTCCTGGATGGCGTCGACAAATTCGGTGTCCTCTTTGGCGGGGTTGGTATCGTCAAAGCGGAGGTTGCAGATGCCGCCGAACTTCTCGGCCGTGCCGAAGTCGATGGTCAGCGCCTTGCAGTGGCCGATATGCAGATAGCCGTTGGGCTCGGGCGGGAAACGGGTATGGACCTGTCTGCCCTCATACTGTCCGCCGGGGGCCAGATCCTCCTCGATAAAAGCGTGGATAAAGTTTCGGCTTTCGGAACCTTCTTCCTGGATGGTTTTGATCTCTTCTGCCATATGTCAATCCTTCTTTCAGATCAATTTCAGCATAGGCTTGTATTATACAGACTTCGGCGGAAAAAAGCAAGTATTTCACTCCAAAAGCCAGTCTTGCAAAATGTCGGGCACCGTCACAGGCGTCACACAACCGCGAACCAGAGTGCCAAGCAGACGACGAACCTTCATCTCCGACGGACTTAACCCAACCGCCGCTATGGATTCTCCGTTATATTCCACGCGGATGCCGTAACTGCTCTCCTCCATTTTTTGATGTAGCAGGTAATACCGGATCGGCAGCCCGCGGCAGACGGCAGTTGCGAAAAGTGTTTGGTTCAAGGCGATCCCCCCTTTTTCCATTCACCATACCATCGATGCCCTGTCGGAATTTGTCGAAAAATGTCGAAAAAAGAAACATACAGAGAAACCGTCCGGTGACTCTGTATGTTCTTCTTACAGTTCTGCGATCAGATGTTCGGCCTCTTCCCTGCTGTACAGCAGGTTCAGCGCCTCCAAAAGGCCGTTTGCCGTCAGGCGCTCGGGCAGGTCCAGTTTTTTCAGCAGGGCGCTCCGCTTCTCCGCGCTGTTTGCTCCGCCGGAAAGGCCCCAGAGGAACAGGTCGGTTTTGGTAATGGGATCTTCTGCCGGTTTGCTGTCTGCTCCGTTCTCATCCAGAAAGGTTGCGCCTGCGCGCCGCAGGGATTCCAGCAGGATCTCCGGGGACATTCCTTCCACGCCCAGTTTTCCTTCCTTGCCTGCGTAGCGTTTGCGGCGCTCTTTTCCGCTGATGTCGGGGATATAGGCCTGCTTTACCAGTTCTCTGGGCAGCGCCCCTTTCAGGTAATTGCGGATCACAAATCCGGCGCCGTCGCTGTCCGTCAGCACGATAATGCCCTGCTTCTCCGCCAGACGGCGCAGAAAGGCCAGTTTTTCCTTGTCGTCAAACACCGCAAAGCCGCCCAGTGTGATGACGGTGGCATCCACGACCTGCAACAGTGCGTTTTTGTCGTAGCGGCCCTCCACCACGATGACTTCCCGAATCGGTTTTTTCATACGCGCCGTGCTCCCAACCGAACCAGAAGCAGTTTCAATTCGCCTGCCTCGTCAATGGTGTTTTCGCTTTTCATTCTGCGATCCAGAACCTGGCATTGTTTCACCGCATCGGCGCACCAGTCGGAGGTGGTTTGCCGGGCGGCATTCAGCAGGAGTTTCGCCTGATAGTCGCTCTTCATCCCCCACAGTTCCATAAGCCAATACTTGTCCTTGCCGCTGTCAATGGCGATGCGGGCGGTATACAGGCGGCGGATCTGGCTGCCGAGCGCACCCAGTATAATCCGGTGTTCTATCTGCATTTTCAGCAGATCCCCCAGAATAGCGGCGGCTCTGTCGCGGTTTCCCTTGATGACGGCGTCCGTCAATTTGAAGGTCTCCGCGGACAGCACGGGGTCAGCCACGGCGTCAATGTCCTTCTGGGTGATCGTTTTTCCTTTGGCGTAGGCGGCGATCTTCTGGATCTCCGGCACAAGACCGGTCATCAGTCCGCCGCAAAGGAAAACCAGATACTCTGCCGTTGCACGGTCGATCTCTTTGTCCAGCGCGCGGAAACGGCGCACGATCCACGGGATCAGGTCGCTGCTGTCCGCCGCTTTGAACTCTACCACCTGCACGTAGTCGCCGATGGCCTTGTTCAGTTTCTTCATTGTGCCGTTGGGACTGTAAGGGATCGTATCGTACACGAACACCACGCAGCAATAGGGCGGAATGTCCTCCAAAAAGGCGATCATACGCTCCCGCTGATCCTCTGGCATCTTGAACAGGTCCAGATCCGTCACCACTACCAGCGTGCGCTCTGCCATCATAGGCATAGCCTCGGCGGTCTCGGAGATGGTCTGGACGGTCAGATCCCTGCCCTCCAAACGGTGGTAGTTGAACTCCTCAAACCCGGCGGGGACCAGCGCTTTCCGCAGTTCTCCCAGATAGTATTCCCGCAGGTAACTCTCCTCCCCGTGGAACACATACGCACAGCCGACTGCGCCGGAGGCGAGGTCTGCTTTCAGTTTTTGAAGTGCGCCGCTTTTCTTTGCGTCGCTGGTCTGTTTTGCCATAATGCTCTCCTTCGTTCAGTCGTTCAGGGAAAGGCGGATGGTTCCGTGCAGATCCGTCCGGTACACCACGCAGGCACGCTCCGCAAGACGCCGTAATACTTCCGTGGTTGGATGTCCGTAGTTGTTGCTGCCCACGCTGATGCAGACGGTTTCCGGTGTCAGCGCATCCAGCAGGGCTGCGGAGGTAGAGGATTTGGAACCGTGGTGTCCCGCCATCAGGATCTCAATGTCCGGCAGATCATACTGTTCCAGCAGGTGCTTTTCCGTGGCGACAGACATATCGCCTGTCAGCAGGAAATCCTGCTCTCCCGCAGAGGCCAGCACCGAGAGACCGCGATCGTTGGAGTCATCCCCCTCCCCCACCGGAGGAAGGATCGTCAATTCCGCAAGGCCGAACTCCACGGCGCGGAGATCATAGATCGTTTCCACGGAAACGCCAAAGGCGTCCAGTTCCGCCAGCAGTTTGTCGTCGCTCGCCGGGACCAACACCGTTTCCACCGGTATGCGGCTCAACAGATCCGCAACGCCGTTGGTGTGGTCGGTGTCGAAATGGGTCAGGATAAGGTAGTCCAGTTCCGTACAGCCGGCAGATTGCAGATGCTGGCTGGCAATGGTGCCGGGGTCATACCAACTGTTGGAACTGCCGCAGTCCACCAGCGCGAAGTCATCCTCCGATTTCAGCAGGACGCATTGTCCCTGCCCCACGTCCAGCACCACGGCATCCAGTGCCGCGCTGTACCGGGTTTCCCCCATCCGAAGGGTAACCACCAGCATCGCCGCGGCAAGAACCGCAGCCAAAGCATATTTTCTTCTGCCGCCGCCCCGCAGCAAATACGCGGAAGTGAACAGCACATAGACGAATGCCAGCCAGTATTTGAGATACGGATTCGTGAAATAGACCGCGTGCCCGGGGATCGCCGCCAGAAGATGGGCGGCCGTGAGAATGAACCCGGCCAGAACGCGGGGCAGCACCGCGAGCAAAAGCCCAAGAGGCTGGAACACAAAGGCTGCCGCCGTGGCGATCAGGCCGAAGATGAATACAAGACTGGCAGCCCACAGGCATACCAGATTGCTCAGCGGCGAAATAAGATGGAAGGTATCAAAATAGAGGGCAGACAGCGGAGCTGTAAAGACCATTGCGCCCACAGTCGAAGAAATTGCAGTCACAATAAAGGAAAATACCTTGCCACGCCATTTGCCGCCGGAAAGCAGCCGATACACCCGCGGCGTCAGTAGGAGGATGCCGGCCATCGCACCAAAGGACAGTTGCAGGCCCACGGATGCCGCAGCAAAAGGATTGACCAGCAAAATCAGGAACAGCGCGGCGAACAAGGATGTGGGGCCATCGCTGTCTCTTCTAAACAGCGGCGCAGTGACATACAGGATCAGCATCACGCAGGCGCGCAGCACCGAGGGCGTGCCGCCGGTCAGGACCGCATAAAACGCCAGCAGCGGAAGCGTCATTGCGGCGACCAGCCGCCTGCGGTGTTTTCCAAACACTGCGGTTATCATCATCAACAAAAAGCCGCAGTGCATACCGGACACCGCCAGAATATGATACAGACCTGCCTCCGAAAGGTCAGCGGAAGCCTGTGCGGACAAGCCCGATTTGTCGCCTGTCAGAAGCGCGGTCATAAATGCGGCAACATCGCCGTCAAACAGCACCGCCAGTTTCTCCTGCATCGCTCTGCCTATGCGCGCCGGCCACCAGCGCGGAGAAGCCATACTCCCCTCTCCGGCTTCGGCTTCACCCCGGGAATAGGCCAGCAGAAACACACCTTTTGAGGTAAAGGTGGTCACATCCTCCTCGCGAATAAAGGCGGCATTTTCCAGATAGACATCGTCGGTAACCGTCTGGCCCGGGCGCAGGTCCAGAATCGCTGGATCTCCGTAGTAGACCACCTTTCCGGGGATCCCCTCAATGCGCACCGTTGTTTTGGCGCCGTTCTCCGTAGGAACGGCATATTCGCAAAGCGTCATAACCGCTGTCTGCCGGCTGCCGCTCAAAGCAGCGGCGGGCTGCTGGACTTTCAGGATATACAGATCATTCCACCCAAAAGCCAGCGCAAGACCCACGCCGATCAGCAATACGCGGCGCCCCGTCCTTCCGCGCAGAAAGATGCGGCCGCAGGCCAGCACAAAGCAGACTGCCGCACAGGGCAGAAGCCACTGAACAGGCAGCAGATACTGTGCAAGGAAAATGCCTGCGGCAAAACTGGCCGCAAACGTAGCGAGAACTCTCATACTTTGGGCTGTGCGGGGTCGTCCGTTCTGCCCAGCAGATAGTCCGTGCTGACGCGGTAAAAATCGGCCAGTTTATCAATCACCCAAGCAGGTGTTTCTCTCTCGCCGCTTTCATATCTGCGATAGACGCTTCTGTGCATATTCAGAAGATCGGCAATCTCCTGTTGCGTCTTGTCGCTATCTTCCCGTAAATCTCTCAGTCGCTTGATTTCCATAAACTCACCCCAGAAAATGTTACCAAACGGCAACATCTTAGGGTGATATTGTGCCCATACGGAGTCATAAATGTATTGTATCAAATAAGAAAAGCAAAAGCAACGCTGTTTGCACAGTGCTGCTTTCTGCTTTCAAGTTTCCTCTGCCTGGTCGCTTGCAAACCAGGTTTCATATTCGTACCGGGTCTCGGCGTCATTTCGCGCCGTTACTCGTTCAAGAAAGAAGCCGTTCCTTTCAGAACGGCTCACTTCTTTCTGTTTCGGGATCAGCCCGGAGGCCAGGTCATATCACGTCCGCCAAGAACGTGGAAATGCAGATGGAACACGCTCTGTCCTGCCTGCTCACCGATGTTGGACACCACGCGATAACTGTCCAGCCCCAGTTTGGCGGTCACCTTTGCGATGACTTCGAAGATGTGGGCCACAACAGCGCTGTTTTCCCCGCTTACTTCGGCAACAGAGCCAATATGGGCCTTGGGGATCACAAGGAAATGGGTGGGCGCCTGAGGCGCGATATCGTAGAATGCATAGCACAGGTCGTCCTCATAGACCTTATTGCTGGGGATCTCCCCTGCTGCGATCTTGCAGAATAAGCAATCAGACATTCCGGGAACCTCCTTTGTTTGATGGCAATATTTTACTACCGTTGCCGGGATTTTGCAACAAAAACCGGGACGGCGATCGCCGTCCCGGTTGCGGTTCATAGAATCAGCCCAGTTTGGAAGCAACAAAGTTGTCCACGGAAGCCAGAGCATCGTCCAGTTTCAGCAGATCGCTGCCGCCGCCCATAGCGCTGTCGGGCTTGCCGCCGCCCTTACCGCCGCAGATGGTGCAGACCTCGCGCACCAGATCGCCGGCCTTGATGCCGCGCTTGACGGCCTCTGCGCCGCAGACAGCCAGGAAGGTGATCTTGTCGCCGTTGACGGAGGACAGCACCGCCACAACGCTGGGTTCCTTATCCCGCAGGAAGTCGCCCATCTGGCGCAGGGCGTTGGCGTCCAGACCGCTGCGGTTGACGGTGACGACCTTCAAACCGCCCACATCCTTGGCGCTCATCAGGAACTGGCGGGCTTCGCCCAGAGAGGCCTCCGCCTTGAACTTATCCAGAGCAGTTTTCAGTTCTTTCATCTCGGCCATCTGCTGCTGAATGCGGTTTTCGATCTCACCCACATTGGTCTTGAACAACTGGGCCAGATGCAGCAGGACCTTCTGGTTCTGGTTGATGGTTTCGGCAGTCTGCTTGCCCACAGTAGCCTCGATACGGCGCACGCCGGAGGCAACGCTGCCCTCGGACTTGATGCGGAACATACCAACCTTTGCGGTGTTGTCCAGATGGGTGCCGCCGCAGAATTCCATAGAGAAGTCGCCCATCTCCACAACACGGACGGTCTCGCCGTACTTCTCGCCAAAGACGGCCACGGCGCCTTTCTTCTTGGCCTCCTCAATGGGCAGAACTTCGGTCACCACGGCGTAGCCTTCCAGAATGGCATCGTTGACGATGCGGTCGATCTCGGAAAGCTGCTCGGGAGTAATGCTTTCGAAGTGGGTAAAGTCAAAGCGGATGCGGTCGGGCTCCACCAGAGAGCCGGCCTGATGGACGTGATCGCCCAGCACCTTTTTCAGGGCGGCGTCCAGCAAATGGGTGGCAGAATGGGCGCGCATAATGGCACGGCGGCGCTCGGTATCGATGGAAGCCGTGACGGTGTCACCCACTTTGAAACTGCCGCCGACGGCCTTGCCGTAGTGCATAAACTTGCCGCCCTTGTTTTTCAGGACGTTGTTGACTTCAAATCTGGCCTCGCCGCAGGTAATGACGCCGTGGTCGGCCACCTGACCGCCCATTTCGGCATAGAAGGGCGTCTGATCCAGCACGAGGATGGCGTCGACACCGGGCATCACTGTTTCTGCCAGTTCGTTCTCCACCACCAGGGCCAGGACCTTGCCCTGTGCCTCGGCGCGGTCGTAGCCGATGAACTCGGTGGCGGGCATTTCGCTGCCGAACTCGATACCGGCCCAGCCCAGATCACCCAGAGCCTCGCGGGCCTTACGGGCGCGAACACGCTGGGCTTCCATCTCTGCGTCGAAGCCGGTGCGGTCGAGGGTCATCCCCTCCTCCTCCACCATTTCGGCGGTCAGGTCAACGGGGAAACCGTAGGTATCGTACAGTTTGAAGGCGTCAGCGCCGGAGAACACGGTCTCGCCCTTCTCCTTGTGGACGGCAAGCAGTTCGCCGAAGATTTTCATACCGCCGTCGATGGTCTTGGCGAAGTTCTCCTCTTCGGTGCGGATGACTTTGGTGATATAGCCCTGCTTCTCACGCAGGTCGGGATAAGCGATCTCATTTTCCCGGACGACGGTCTCGATGACCTCAAACAGGAAGGGACGGTTCACACCGAGGATCTTGCCGTGGCGGGCGGCACGGCGCAGCAGGCGGCGCAGCACGTAGCCGCGGCCTTCGTTGGAAGGCAGCACGCCGTCGCAGATCATCATCACGCCGGAGCGGATGTGGTCCGTAATAACGCGGAGAGACACGTCCTTCTTTGCGTCCTCCTTATAGGTGGCGCCGGTGATCTCGGAGACCTTCCTGGTGATATTCATCACGGTGTCGACTTCGAACAAAGAGCCGACATTCTGGCACACGCAGGCAAGTCGTTCCAGACCCATACCGGTGTCGATATTCTTCTGCTGCAACTCGGTGTAGTTACCCTCACCGTCACTGCTGAACTGGGAGAACACGTTGTTCCAGACCTCGATGAAGCGGTCGCACTCACAGCCCACGGTGCAGCCGGGCTTGCCGCAGCCGAACTCCACGCCGCGGTCATAGTAGACCTCGGAGCAGGGGCCGCAGGGGCCGGCGCCGTGTTCCCAGAAGTTGTCGGCCTTGCCGAAGCGGAAGATGTTTTCCGCGGGGATGTCGATGTCCTTGTTCCAGATCTCGAAGGCTTCTTCGTCATCCAGGTAGATGGAGGGATACAGGCGATCCTTCTCCAAACCCACCACTTCCGTCAGGAACTCCCAGCAGAACGGAATGGCTTCCTTCTTGAAGTAGTCGCCGAAGGAGAAGTTGCCCAGCATCTCAAAGTAGGTGCCGTGGCGGTCGGTCTTGCCGATGTTTTCGATGTCGCCGGTGCGGATGCACTTCTGGCAGGTGCAGACGCGGTTGCGGGGAGGCTCTTCCTCCCGGGTGAACCAGGTCTTCATCGGCGCCATACCGGAGTTGATCAGCAGCAGGGACTTGTCGTTCTGGGGGATGAGGGAAAAACTGGGCAGGCGCAGGTGTCCCTTGCTCTCAAAGTAGTTCAGGAACATCTCGCGCAGTTCGTTCAGCCCGTGGTTGGGATGTGCCATTGTGGTGTCCTCCTATGTGAAATATATGAATTGGTTGCAAAAATAAAAAGTCCCCGCCCTGTTTAGGGGCGAAGACTTGCTTCACGGTACCACCCTAATTATCTTTCTTTTCAGAAAGCATCTTAGCCATTCGATAACGGGAATGAACCGTTCCGCTCTTCGCGGACTGCTCCAAAGTGGCTGCTTTGCGGCTCTTGACAAGGGGCTCTCACCGTATCCCCTCTCGCTTCGTCCGGCACAGCAAAACTGGCTTTGTCCTTGCGTTTGACATATGGTCGTCATCATTATATCGGTTTTGACCCGTTTGTCAAGAAGAAGCCGTCTCTTTTGCCTGCTTTTCCTGCATTTTCTTCTGTAAGTTTCCGCGCATCACACACTCGCCGGAAACGATGCACTGCCCACAATGACAGCAGCCCATCGCCCCGCCTTTTTTCGGGTCACTGGCGTTGCCCCAGAACCACGCGCCGACCGTAAGCAGCAAACCGACACCAATCAAAAAGAACCACTGCATCAAGATCCCTCCTTGTACGTTTTCCAAATTATACAAACGCATTTGTGCGACGTCAGTTGCATCTGCAACAAATTGAAACACACAAAAATACCTCGTATTTTTCTGCGGGATATGATATACTTCTCTTAGTTTGGGACACGAGGTGAGCGCTGTGCAGTTTTTGGCCCATTTGAAGACGGTGAATCGCCACAGGGCGCTGGTTCGGAAGTATTGCTTCCGGCTGGGCCTGTATTGGCAGGGATTGACCCACGATCTGTCAAAATATTCCCCGGTGGAGTTTTTTGCGGGCGTGAAATACTACCAGGGCAATCGCAGCCCCAACGACCAGCAGCGCAGACTGTTCGGGTACAGTGAAGCCTGGATCCACCACAAAGGCCGCAACCGCCATCACTTTGAATACTGGACGGATTACAGCCCCAGCGGCATCGGTATCGACGGCGTGGAAATGCCGAAAAAATATGTGGCAGAGATGTTCTGCGACAGGCTTGCCGCCAGTAAGGTCTATCGGGGCGCGGACTTTCAGCCGGGAGATCCTTACAATTTCTTCCTGCGGGGAAAGGATCGTCGACTGCTGCTCCATCCTGCCACGGCAGAACTGCTGGAACGGATGCTGATCGTCCTGCGGGACGAGGGCGAGGATACCGCCTTTGATTTCGTCCGTCACGAGATCCTTGGGAAATGAGAAGATCGCTGGAGTTTGCTCCGGCGATCCTTTTTTCTTTACTTCATCTGTTCCAACAGGTTTACTGCGGCAATTCCTTTTACAGAAAGGCCGATCACACTGATTCCGCCGGCGATCAGTCCAATTGCCACCATTCCCAGAGAAATCCCGCCAAAAGCGATCATACCAACGGACAGCAGTCCGGCCGAAATCAGGCCAATGCTGATCCCACCAACCGCAAAATTACCAATGGCGATGATACCCACGGCACAGTTGTACCGGTTAGGTTTGCGGTCGCGGCCAAAGCGGATCGATACCAGCGGAAGACCAAACAGTTTTTTCTGACTGGTGTAACTGTAATAGGAGCCAAAGGCGCGATGGTACTCCCCTTCCAGTTCTTTCAGACGCTGTTCAAAGCCTGTGGGATCGGCAGATTCGTCCGTGCGCTCCATCGCCGTTATTCCGTCTTTCACCAGATAATCCACACTGACGCCAAAGAAATCAGACAGGGCGATCAGTTTTCCCAGTTCCGGCATAGCGACGCCGCTTTCCCACTTGCTCACCGACTGACGCGTAACGCCAAGACGGTCTGCCAGTTGTTCCTGCGAAATTCCCTCTCTGCGTCGCAGTTCCATCAGTTTTTCCGAAAATCCCATACCGTTCCTCCGCTTTTCAAAAACATATCCCGATCATAGACCGCCCTCCGCGCTTTGACAAGAACGCGGAGGGTGGTTTTTTGTCAACCGGCGGTTGCACACCTTCTCGCAGAATCGCTTCGGCGTTTGTTATTTGGCGGATAATTCCACCGCACGGCGTACCAGTGTCATAGACGGCACGGCGCAGGGCAGTTTCATACGGAAGGTCATCTGAGGCGTCCGGGGTTCTTCCAGCATCTCCCCTGCCTCATCCTGCATAACCGGAGCAGTCATCGCAAGAGGGCGGAGGTTTGGGCCGACCAGTTCCACTTCGTCGCCGGTGCGGAACTTATTGCGCAGGGACAGGACGGCGTTGCCGTCTTTGTCGCACTCTGTGACAAGTGCAACCACTTGCCACTCTCTGATGTATCTGGAATTTTCATAAAACTGTCCGGGGTAACCGTAGTAAAATCCGGTGGAATAGGGGCGGTGACTTACGTGGTCCACTTCGTCGCGCCAAACCGGGTCAACCGGCTTTCCGGCGGCAACGGCATCCAGACAATGGCGATAAGCGCCGGTAACGATGGCTGCATAATAGGCGGACTTCGCCCGACCCTCGATTTTCAGACTGCTCAATCCGGCGTCGATCAGGTCGTCCAGATGGTCGATCATACACATATCTCTGGAATTGAGGATGTACGTTCCCTTTTCGTCTTCCTCGATGGGGAAATACTCGTCAGGACGCTTCTCCTCCATCAGAGCGTACTGATAGCGACAGGGCTGGGCGCAGGCACCGCGGCTGGAATCCCGGCCGGTCATATAGTTGCTCAAAAGGCATCTGCCGGAGTAACTCACGCACATAGCGCCGTGGACAAAGGCCTCGATTTCCAGTTCTTTCGGGGTCTTTTCCCGGATGAGACGAATCTCTTCCAGCCCCACCTCTCTGGCGAGGATCACGCGGGAGGCGCCCAGATCATACCAGGCCCGCGCTGTTTCGTAGTTGCAGATACTTGCCTGGGTGGAGATGTGGCGCTGGCAGCGGGGCGCATACCTCTCCGCCATACGGAAGGCGCCCAGATCGGCTACAATGATGGCGTCAACACCGGCGTCATTCAGCAGTTCCAGGTGCGCCGGCAGACGGACGATCTCGTCGTTGCGGGGCATCGTGTTGATGGTACAATGCACCCGTACGCCGTGGCGGTGGGCATAGTCCACCGCCTGACGCAGTTCTTCGGGCGTAAAGTTTCCGGCAAAGGCACGCATACCAAAATCCGTGCCGGCCAGATATACGGCGTCCGCGCCGTACAGAACAGCCATTTTCAGCCGTTCCATATCGCCGGCAGGCGCCAGCAACTCGGGAATTTGTTTCTTATCCAGCATAATTACCACTGTTCAGGAAGTTGTTGTGTTCTTGCAGCGTTCTGGAGAAATGATGTCTTCCGTCCTTCCCCAGCGCGTAGTAATAATATCTTGTGTTTTCCGGTTCAAGAGCCGCTTGCAGCGATGCCAAGCCGGGGTTTGCGATGGCGCTGGGCGGAAGCGCCGCATACTTGTAGAGGTTGTAGGGGGAATCCAGTTCCTTATCAGCCGCCGTGATCTGGGTCGTTCCCTCGGGAAGAACATACAGCAAAGATGCATCGATGT
Source organism: Oscillospiraceae bacterium (assembly GCA_015068335.1). GTDB lineage: Bacteria > Bacillota > Clostridia > Oscillospirales > Oscillospiraceae > Oscillibacter. Next base: position 12,014 of record SVKT01000022.1, read on the forward strand.
TCAACATCGCCAGCGTGCCGTGTCTGCCATCGGTATCGTTCAGTCGGTTATAGATGACGGAGGCGATCTTTTTCCGGTCGCTTCCATCCGTCTCCTTTTCGATCAGAGAGGCGATGGTTACGATATCCTTCATCGTGTAGCCCTTGGATTCCGCCTGCGCCACCAGTTCCGCGTCCAGAGAATTGTACTTGTTTCGGAAGTTCTTCAAAAACTTACTCAGGGCGGCTTCGGGGTTGTGTCCCACGTAGAACGTGTACGTATCCGGGAAGAGATAGCCTTCCAGCCGGGTAATATCCTGGGACTCATTGTCGATGAAATCAAAATCAAACTTGGCTGTCTTCGCGGCTTCCAGCAGGTTTTTCTCGGTATTCACACCGCTTTTGGCCAGCAATTTGATGGTTTGTCTCACCGAATACCCCTCCGGGATCGTAACATCCACGGTTTCGGAAACGGCGCTGCCGGGCCGCATACCAACGATCAGGGCGCGGTAATCCATCTCTTTGTTCAGCGTATAGAGACCCATACCGATCTTTTCATCGGCATTTGCAAACATTGCAAACAGTTTGAAGAACCACTTGTACTCGATCAGGCCAGCCTCTTCCAGTTTATTGGCCACGGTTCGGACCGTATCCTCCTCTGTGATCTGCACGACAACGGTATCCTCCTTGGTGCCTTTGTTGAAGGCACAGAGGTCACTTGCCAGTTTCCAGCCCACGCAGGCCAGCACGGCAGAGGTCAGCAGCACCAGCATAGCGTACAGGATCATATTCAGCAGCGGGCTTCCGCTCTGCTGCGGCGGTTTGCTGCCCTGTCTGTTTTGATCGGGATGCCGTTCCTGCCGCCGCACCTTTTCCGTATTCCAGCGGGCAGTATCTCCGTTATTGAATTCAGACATCAAATCCTCCCATCTCCGTTTCCGTTGAAACGGCAGAACTCCAAACGCTTTTTTAGCGCTTTCCGTAAATTTTCAAATGGTCAGGCTCGCGATTTGCCGTTCGCGCATAGACTGTCACAAAGCGAGGTGATATCTATGTGCTTTCACAACGGCAACAACGACTGCTCCTGCCTGTGGCTCATTATCATCGTGATCCTGCTCCTGTGCTGCTGCAACAGCGGAAACAGTTGCGGGGACCATCACCACGGGCACGGCTGCGGCTGTGATGAAGGGTGCAGTTGCTGCTGATACCTAACAGATCGGGACGCGGAAGCGTCCCGGTTTGCCACATCGTGCCGGGACAGGCTTACAGGATCGATTTTACGATCCCAAGCACCTGGGCGTGAATGTCCTCCGGTGTACGGGGCTCATCGCCGTCGGCGCAGTTGATCACCGTCCAGCCGCAGGTTTTCACCACTTCACGGGCGCCTTCGCGGCAGCGTTTCAGGTAGTCCGCGTCCTGTTCGTGAATGTCGGCGTGAGTGCCGGTGGCCGCCTCACGGCGGCGCATCATCTTCTCCGTGATCTCGGTGGGCATATCCAGATAGATCACCAGATCCGGCTTCGGCAGTCCCAGCAGGCGATACTCCGTATCAAACAGCCAGTTCAGATAGGTCTCCCGCTCCCCTGCCGGCAGTTTGGAGGCCTGATGCACCGCGTTGGAGGTGGTATAGCGATCCGCTACAACCAGACCGCCCTGCTCATAAAACGCCCCCCAATCCTGCTTGTAGGATGCAAAGCGGTCCATAGCATAGAACATCGATGCGGCGTAGGCATTCACATCACCGGGTTTTTTGCCCAGATTTCCATCCAAATATTCCTGCACCATAGCGGCGGAGGGCTTTCCGTACCGGGGAAAATCGATCTTTTGGTACGGCGTGCCCATCTGTTCCAGCGCGCGGCAGAGCAGCCTCGTCTGCGTGGCCTTGCCGGAGCCGTCCGTACCTTCAAATACGATGAGTTTTCCGTTCATTTCTGTTTTTTCTCCTGTCTTACGTGTACCAGAAACAGCGGCAGTTTCATCATCCGGCCAATGCGGCGGGGTTCCTTGCACAGACGATAAAACCATTCCAGATTGTGGTCGCACCAGAACTTCGGAGCGCGCTCCACTGTGCCGGCAAAGACGTCCATACTTCCGCCAAGTCCGCACAGCAATTTTGCGCCGGTTGCGACTCCGTTCTTCTTCATCCATTTTTCCTGCTTGGGCGCACCGAGGCAGACAAAGACACAGTCCGCACCGCTGGCGCGAATGTCGCTCACCACGGCGTCATCCTCTTTGAAATAGCCGTCACGCGTGCCGGCGATCTTCAATCCCGGATGCTTCTCTGCCAGATTTTTGGCTGCCAGTTCCGCTACGCCGGGTTTCGCTCCCAGCAGATACAGAGACCAGCCGCTCTCTGCCATTTTCTCCACAAGATGCGCACCAAACTCAACGCCGGGCGTTCTTTCTTTCAGCGGAGTGCCTAGCATAGCGGCCCCCTTGATCACACCGATCCCGTCCGGCAGCACCAGCGCCGCGCCGTTGACGGCGGCATTGGCCTCCGCATCCTCGCGGCAGACCTCCACGATCTCCGGATTGGGGGTCACCACATAATGAGTCCCCTCGCCGCGCAACAGTTCCACCGCACGATCTACGGCTTCCTGCATCGTCACATTGTCGAATCCGACGCCTAAAACGTCGATACGCATAGCACCACCTCGTTACATACGAATACAGTTTAGTATTATACCACGATTTACCGTTTTTGTCCAACAGAAAACACGGGGCAATTCTGAAATTAACAAACAAAAAAGCGGGGATGTCTTTTCCCCGCTTTTCTTATTTCTTTCGTTCCGGAAGCTGTGCCAGCACGACAGCCAGCAGCATCAGCGTGCAGCCAAAATACTCTCTGCCGCTCATCCGGTCGTGGAGGATCACCGCACCGGCAACGGTGGCGAACACAGATTCCAGACTCAGCAGCAAGGACACCACCGTGGGATTGGAATCCTTCTGCGCCAGGATCTGCAACGTATACGCAACACCGCTGGACATAATGCCCACATACAGGATCGGGCCGATGCAGGCCATCAAAGCGCCCCAGGACGGTGTTTCGGTCACCAGCATTCCCACGCTGGAAAAGACGGATACCACCAAAAACTGCACGCAGGACAGTTCCACACCATCCACCATCTGCCCGAAATGGTCGATCACCAGAATGTGAATGGAGAAGCAGAACGCACAGATCAGCACATAGAAATCTCCGACGGTCACCTGGAAGCCATCTTTGATGCACAGGCAATAGAGGCCGGCCACGGCCAGCAGTACGCAGAACCAGATGATCTTCGGTGCCTTTTTTTTCAGGAAAAGGCCAAGAATGGGGACAATGACGATGTAAAGCGCCGTAATAAAGCCCGCTTTTCCGGAGTTTGTGGTTTCCAGTCCCTTCTGCTGGAAGAAAGAGGCTACCGTCAGCGCAGCGCCGCAGCAAAAGCCGCCCAGAAGCAGCGCTTTCCGGTTTCCGGCGGGTACTTCTTTGGAAACGGCACGGTTTCTGACCCGCAGGAGCAGACACAGCACCAGCAGAAACAGAAACGCCACAACGGAACGGGCGGTATTGAAGGTAAACGCGCCCACATAGTCCGCGCTGACGCTTTGGGCTACAAACGCGGTACCCCAGATCAAAGCCGCCACGACAGGCAGCACATTTTGTCTCACTCGAATCATCCGTATTCCTCTTGCTCCGAATTTTGTTCCGTGATATACTGCAAAAAAGTTTGCAGCGTATTGGATTTTAGCACTGAGGTGACAAAATGGCAATACTTTCCCCTTCTTTTTACAACGGCGATACCGTTGAGATTGCCCGGCGGCTGCTGGGAAAATATCTGGTACGCAGAATGGACAACGGAGAACTGCTGGCAGGACGCATCACAGAGACCGAGGCCTATGTGGGGCGCTGCGACAAGGCCTGCCACGCCTATGATTACCGCCGGACGGAGCGTACCTCCACGATGTTCGGTCCTCCCGGGCACGCCTATATCTACCTGATTTACGGGATGTACCATTGTCTGAACTTCGTCACCGAGCCGGAGGGCGAGCCCTCGGCGGTGCTGATCCGGGCCATTGAACCGGTAGCAGGAACGGAGACCATCCGCCGCCTCCGGTTTGGTGACAAGCCTCTGACTGCCTACCGGAACAGGAACTTTATGAACGGCCCGGGCAAAGTCTGTCAGGGTCTGGCGCTGACAAAAGCACAGAACGGCATCGACCTTACCGGCGATATGCTGTTCGTCTGCGACTCTCCTGCGGATGCAGGACTCCCCTGCCCCGAGATTCATACGGAGCAGGTTTGCCGCGGCCCGCGCATCGGCGTGGATTACGCAGAAGAAGCCAAAGATTTCCCCTGGCGTTTCTGGCTGGAAAGGACGGAACACTGATGTATTTTTTTGATCTGGACGGAACCCTCATCGACTCCAACGGCGTTTGGAAGCAAGTGGATATTGATTTTCTCGCCAAGCGGAATATCCCCTACTCCCGCGCCTATTTCGAAGGCGTGGCGCACACTGCGCTGCCTCTGGCGGCAGAGTTCACAAAGGAATTCTGCCATTTGGAAGAATCCTGCGAGGAGATCATTGCCGAGTGGATGGAGATGTCCCGTGATATGTACGCCCGGGTGCCCGTCA
>SVKT01000132.1 GCA_015068335.1 Oscillospiraceae bacterium
GATTTTTCCTGCTGGCTCAGCGCGGAATCATAACAAGAAGCGTCAGGGGGGGTTCCCCTGACGCTTTCTTTTCGCTTGTCATACGATGCCCAGAAGTTGCCGCAAGTCGGAGATCTCATAGTCGGCATGCAGCCCCTCCGGCAGAGCCTTGCCGCCCGGATTGAACCAGCAGCAGGGGAGCCCCGCGTTGTTTGCGCCCCGGATGTCGGTGGCGGCGGAATCGCCGATGATGAGGGTGTTCTCTGCTGTGATGCTGGGTACCTGTGTGCGGACATAGTCGTAATAGGCGGGGTTCGGCTTGGCAGCGCCGGCCTCCTCGGAAATGAAAGCGCCCTGAAACACCGAGCCGAAGGTGCAGTTGGCAAGCCGGCTGCGCTGCACGGAGGCCACTGCGTTGGTGACGATATACAGCCGATGCCCCCGCTGTGCCAGCGTGCGGCAGACGGCCTCGGCGTCGGGGAGCGGGAAGACGGACTCTCCCAGTGCGGAGAGGTAGTCCCGGTTGCACTTTTCTGCCGAGCGATCCAGGGAAAGCGCCCGCAAAAGACGCACATACCGCTCCACGGTAATGAATTCCTTTGTGACCTCGCCGCGGTCAAAGGCGTGCCACAGCGCGCTGTTGATGGTGTGGTACGTTTGATAGACCTCTGGCGTATCCGGAATGTCATTTTCGCGGCACATAACGGAAAAGGCGCGGGCAGAGGCCTTGGAGAAGTCAAACAGGGTATCGTCCGCGTCGAACAGCAGGTAGAGGTACTTCATAGGGACGCTCCTTCATTTAATGTGTATCCATCGTAACATAGGGAGGGTAAAAAGGCAATCACCCATCGGGTGCTTCGGCCATACCATAGAACGAGGGGGCGTGGTGGATGAATATGACATTCGGCGTGATCGGCGGCGACCGCAGGCAGGCGGAACTGGCCTGTTTGCTGCGGAAGGATCGCCACACGGTTTATACTTACGGGTTGAACCAAAGGAATCCGGGGGAGGAACCATCGCTGGAACGTGCTGTGAGTGCGGATGCCGTCATTCTTCCGCTGCCGCTGTGCCGCGGAGACGGCGTGCTAAACTGCGAGGAGAATCCTCTGCCCACCGCGGAACTGTTTCGCCGGCTGAACAGTAGCCAGCGGGTCCTGGCGGGGCAGGTGAAGCCGCAGCAGTATCGCGAGGCGCATTCCTGCGGCGTGAAGATCGAGGATTATTTCCTGCGCGAAGAACTGACGGTGGCCAATGCGGCGGCTACGGCGGAAGCAGCGATGCAGGTGGCGATGGAGCGTATGGATCGGATCCTGCTGGGAATGGATTGCCTGGTTCTGGGCTTTGGCCGTATCGGAAAACTGCTGTGCAGCAGACTGCACGGCGTGGGCGCCCGGGTGACGGCAGCCGCCAGAAAGCAGGAAGATCTGGCCTGGATCCGCGCCTATGGCTGGCAGGCGCTGGATACCGGGGCACTTTCCGGAAACCTCGGCGGCTTTGGACTGGTGTTCAATACCGTGCCCTCTCTCGTTCTGGATGAGCCGCTGCTGCGGCAGTTGCAGCCGGACTGCCTGTGCATTGATCTGGCGTCTGTTCCGGGCATCGATCTGGCTGCGGCAGAGCGGCGGGGATTGCCTGCTGTTTGGGCGAGGTCTCTGCCGGGGCGTATGGTGCCCAGAACTGCGGCGGCAGCCATCCGGGACGCAGTCTATTACATTTTATCAAGAGAACGAGGTGGCCCGGCGTGAGAAAAGAACGAGTGGGATTCGCGGTGTGCGGGTCCTTCTGTACCCACGCGAGTGTGTTGGAGGCGTTGAGAGAACTGGTGAAGGAGTATGAAACGGTGATCCCCATCGTTTCGGAAACTTCGGCATATACGGATACCCGGTTCGGTTCTTCTGATGATCTGTTGGAAACACTGGAAGAACTGACTGGACAGGAAGTGTTGTACGATATTCCGTCGGTGGAGCCCATTGGGCCGAAAAAACTGCTGGATGTACTGGTGATCGCCCCGGCAACGGGGAACACCATTGCAAAGTTGGCGGCGGGTATCACGGATACTGCGGTGACGATGGCAGCCAAGGCGCATCTGCGCAACGGAGGCGCGGTGGTGATCGCGATGGCAAGCAATGACGGCCTTTCGGCAGGCGCCAGAAATATTGGGGAACTGCTGGTGCGGAAGAATTATTATTTTGTACCCTTTGGACAGGATGATGCGGAGAAGAAGCCTTGCTCGCTGATCGCCGACTTTGCCAAAATCCCGGAAACAGTGGATGCGGCGCTGCGGAAAGAACAGTTGCAGCCTATACTATTAAAATAATTTAGGAAAGGGTGGGCGCGGGCCCGCCCTTTCCGCGCGCGGGGGAACTGGTGAAAATGACGAAAGCAGGGCGAAAATGTGCGGCAAAGCATTAGCGTTGCTTATGTGGAATATAAGTAATATAACGACACTGTATGAATGTGCGCTGAAATGAGAACGCAGGAAAAAGAAATCAAAAAAAATAGACAAACAGCAAAAAAAGTGTTGACTTTTAGAAAATGGTTTGGTATCCTAACAAAGCTGTCCGACAGAAAGGGCTGGTAAGAATACACGGAATTCGGTCAAATGACTGGGTAAAAAGTGTTGACAAACCGGACTCTTTGTGTTACAGTGTAATTCCCCGCCGAAAAGCGGCGTGTACCTTGTAAATTAAACAACGTAACGAAAAGAAAGCACCAGACGGAACAGTCTAAGGACTGTACCAAGAAGTTGCCTGAGTACGCGGTTAAGTCAATTACGCGGAAAGGTAACTATAAAAATGAAGCTATGACAAATAGCTCGATAAAAGATTTGAGCAGCCGAAAGGCTGTTTAGATGCCATTTTATTGAGAGTTTGATCCTGGCTCAGGACGAACGCTGGCGGCGTGCTTAACACATGCA
>SVKT01000023.1 GCA_015068335.1 Oscillospiraceae bacterium
GCTCCAAAGCCTCTTTCATTTTGCTGCTGATCGGCCTGCTTCTGTACAGCCAGCCCCTGTTTCTGGTGGGAATCCTCCTGTTTTCACTAACCACATTCTTCCAACTCGTGACCCTTCCTGTGGAATTTAACGCCTCCCGGCGTGCCATTGAAACCATTGAGGGAAGTCACCTTCTGGATGAAGATGAGCTTTCCGGTGCCAAAAAAGTACTGCGCGCCGCTGCGATGACCTACGTGGCCGCGCTGCTGACCTCTGTACTGCAACTTCTGCGCTATGTCCTGATTTTTGCAGGCAGAAACAACCGGCGGGGAGGAAATGACTGATGCGTTCTGCCCGTGAATCCGCGCTGCGGGTCCTGATCAGTTGCCGCACCAACCACGCCTGGGCAGATGCCGCGCTGAAAGCGCAGTTGAACCGGGACGGTTTGTCCGGCGCAGACGCCGCCCTTTGCAGCCGCATCGTATACGGCGTTATGCAGCAGCAGATGCTGCTGGATCACTATCTTGCAGCCTATTGCTCTCAAAAGCCGGACCATTTGCAGCCGCCGCTGCTGGAAATCCTGCGGATGGGTGCATATCAGATCCTGTTTCTCGACAAGATCCCGGACAGCGCTGCCGTCAACACCTCTGTGGAACTGGCGAAACTGCATAGGAGAGGACAGGCGGCCGGTCTGGTCAATGCGGTTCTGCGCAAGATCTCCCAAAACAAAGACGCGCTGCCCGCCATTCCCGAGCATAACGAACTCCAATATCTTTCCATTCGGTACAGCCATCCCAAATGGCTTGTAAAACGGCTGCTGGCGTTGCTTGGCAGGGAGGAGGCTGAGGCCTTCCTCGCCTCTGACAACACGGTGACCCCCATTACCATCCAGGTCAACCCGCTGAAAACAAACACTGCGGCTTTGACCGCAGCGCTCACGGACGCCGGCGTTTCCGTTTCTCCCCACAGTTGGGTGCCGGACTGTCTGGAACTTTCAGAAACCGGCGACCTTACAAAGTTGTCCGCATTCCGGGAGGGCGCCTTCATCGTTCAGGATCCGGCGGCTCGACTGGTCTCTCTGGTCGCCGGCGTGCAGCCGGGACAGCGCGTGCTGGACGTGTGTGCCGCACCGGGCGGCAAATCGTTCAGCAGCGCCTTCGCGATGGGTGATCAGGGCGAGATCGTCGCCTGCGATCTGCACGAAAACAAACTGATCCGGGTGAGGGAGAGCGCTGCGCGGCTGGACGTGCATTGTGTGCATACCGCCGCGGCCGACGGCAGAGTCTTCCGTCCGGAATGGGAAGGGGCCTTCGACACCGTCATCGTTGACGCGCCCTGTTCCGGTCTCGGTATCATTCGAAAAAAACCGGATACCCGCTATAAAAAGGCGGACGATCTGTTTACCCTTCCTGTGGTGCAGTCCGCCATTCTGGAAAACGCGGCACGCTATGTCCGTCCCGGCGGCGTGCTGGTCTATTCCACCTGCACCATCCTGCCGGAGGAAAACGAACAGGTCGTGCAGACCTTCCTGTCCGGGCATCCCGACTTTGCTTTGAGTCCCTTTTCGCTGCCGCTTCCTGTTGAGGAAACCGACGGCAGCCTGACCCTTTGGCCTCAGCGCCACAACACCGACGGTTTTTACATCTGCCGTATGACACGGCACCAGTGAGAGGCTTTTATGACCGATTTGAAATCCTTGACGCAGCAGGAGATCACCGCGCTGCTGCAAACGATGGGGCAGCCCGCCTTCCGCGGAAAGCAGGTATTCGGCTGGCTGCATAAAGGCGTGCGGACCTTTGAGGAGATGTCCAATCTCCCCAAACCCCTGCGGGACAAACTTGCTGCGGAATGTATCCTCACGCCGCCCACTGTGGCGCGCAAGCAGATCTCCCAGCAGGACGGCACCATCAAATACTTATGGGAACTGGCAGACGGTAACTGCATTGAAACCGTTTTGATGCGCTACCATCACGGGAATACGGTGTGTATCTCCTCGCAGGTCGGCTGCCGTATGGGCTGTGCGTTCTGTGCGTCCACCATCGCAGGCAAAGTCCGCGACCTGACGCCGGCGGAAATGCTGGATCAGGTGCTGTTTACCCAACTGGACTCCGGTCTGCCCATCTCCAACATCGTGCTGATGGGCATCGGAGAACCCACAGACAATCTGGACAACGTCCTGCGGTTCCTGGAACTGGTCAATCATCCCGACGGATTGAACATCGGTATGCGGCACATTTCTCTGTCCACCTGCGGCATTGTTCCGGGAATTGAGAGACTGGCTGAACTGGGATTGCAGTTGACCCTCTCCGTGTCACTCCACGCACCGGACAATGAGACCCGAACCCGCATTATGCCCGTGAACCGCGCCTACGACGTCGAGTCGCTGTTTTGTGCCTGTCACGAATACTTCCGCAAGACCGGCAGACGTATTTCTTTTGAATACGCTATGATCGACGGCGTCAACGATCAGGATTGGCAGGCCGACCTGATCGCAGAAAAACTCAAAGGGATGCCGGGACACGTCAATCTCATTCCTCTCAATGACGTTGTGGAAAGTCCCTTCAAACCCTCAAAGCGCGTTGCTGCATTTCAAAAACGGCTGGAATCTCACGGTATCACCGCAACTGTCAGGCGCAGCCTGGGCGGCGATATCGACGCATCCTGCGGACAACTTCGCAGAAAAGCGATGGAAGCCGCAAAAAAAGGAGTTGATGCAAATCTATGAAAGCGTGGGGCATTACCGATATTGGACTGGTTCGGCGAGAGAATCAGGATTCCTACACCATCTGCCAGGAAATGCCTTCCGGGCATCTCGTCTGTGTGGTCTGTGACGGTATGGGCGGCGCCGCCGGCGGCCAGGTGGCCAGCAGCATCGGCGTCGAGGTTTACATCTCGGAACTCAAAAAAGTCCTGACGGCAGAAATGAGTCCGGAACAGATTCGGGAGGCATCCTCCTACGTTGTCTCTCTGGCAAACGAAGCCATTCGCTCCGCTGCCGCCGAGCAGGAGGAGTATCAGAATATGGGAACCACGCTGGTGGCTGCGATTTCCTGCGGAAGCGGAATGGTCATCAGCAACGTGGGTGACAGCCGAGCCTATCACATTACCCCCAACGGCATTACCCGGGTCACCAAAGATCACTCCCTTGTGGAGTCTATGGTGGATCAGGGCACCATTACCGCCGAGGAAGCGCGCCGTCACCCCAACCGCAACCTGATCACCCGGGCCCTTGGCCCGGATACCAACGCCCAATGCGACGGGTACATCTGCACAATGGCTGCGGGAGATTTCCTTCTGCTGTGCACGGACGGACTTGTGGATACTGTCAGCGATCAGGAGATCCTCTTTGAGGTTGTACACGGTGCAGGCCCGGACGACTGTCTGGAACGCCTGCTGGAAATTTCCAAACAGCACGGAGCACCGGACAATGTGACGGCTGTTTTGGTACAGAATCTGTAAGAAAGGAGAGAGACCGTGGATCAGTATATCGGAAAAATGCTGGACAATCGCTATGAGATCCTGGAACGCATCGGCACAGGCGGTATGGCGGTGGTCTACAAGGCAAAATGCCATCGCCTGAACCGTCTGGTGGCCATCAAGATCCTGAAATCCGATCTGGCGCAGGATGAAGATTTCCGCCGTCGTTTCAACGCGGAATCCCAGGCCGTTGCGCAGTTGTCGCACCCGAACATCGTTTCTATCTACGATGTGTCCCGCGGCGGTGATACCGAGTATATCGTTATGGAACTTATTGATGGTATCACGCTGAAACAATATATGGAGAAGCGAGGCCAGTTGAACTGGCGGGAATCCCTGCACTTCATCTCCCAGATTATGAGAGGTCTGGCCCACGCCCATTCCCGCGGCATCGTCCACCGGGACATCAAGCCGCAGAACATTATGGTTCTGCGGGATGGCAGCGTACGCGTCGCCGATTTCGGCATCGCCTGTCTGGAAAACTCCGCCCAGACGCTGACGCAGGAAGCCCTTGGCTCCGTGCATTATATCTCTCCCGAACAGGCCAGAGGTGACCGCACAGATGCCCGCAGCGATATCTATTCCTCCGGTGTCGTGCTCTATGAAATGCTTACCGGACGGCTTCCCTTTGAAGGCGATTCCGCCGTTTCTGTGGCAATCCAGCACCTCAGTTCCATCCCCCTGGCCCCCCGCGAGATCAATCCCGACATCCCCGAGCAGTTGGAATTGATCTGTATGAAGGCAATGGCTCCCGATTTGGAAAAGCGATATTTCTCTGCTGATGATATGACTACCGATTTGGAGGAGTTCCGTAAAAACCCGAATGTCTCCCTTGATTTCAAATTGATAGATCTGCGCCCCGAGGAACCGGATGAACCCACTCGTCCTTTGCGGGCCGCGGCAGATCCGCATAACGCGAAAGCAGCACCGCAGCAACGGGAGCGCCGCGGATTCGTTGATCCGGAATACAACGATGGCGAACCTCCCCGCAGCACCAGACGGCAAACGATCCTGATGATCATCGTTGCCGCCCTGGCTCTGGCCGTAGCCGGTGTTCTGCTGCACTCCATTATCACTTCCTTTGACAGCGAGCCCATCGAACAGTATATGGTGCCCGACGTCCTGGGTCTGACGATCGAACAGGCTTATGAACGCGCCGGCGTCAAGGGGATCTTCACCATCGAAGAGGCCGGCAGTGAGTTCAACAAGGATGTCCTGCCCGGCCAGATCATCCGGCAGGATCCCTCGGAGGGCGAGTATCGCAAGGGCACAAACCGCGTCATTCGCGTCTGGGTCAGCGCCGGCGAGGATACCGTCCCGATGCCGAATGTGGAGGGAATCACCCCCGTACAGGCCGAGGTGGAGTTGAAGAAACTGCTCAACCAGTATAATCTGGTGCTGGAAGCGCTGGAAAAGGACAAGCAGTACAGCGACACCATTACCCCCGGCTATATCGTCTCCACGATCCCGGCAGAGGGAGAGCCTCTGAGACGGGGCGACACCATCCGTCTGCTGGTCAGCAAAGGACCCAAACCGCCCGACACCATTGTTGTTCCTCATTTTGTGGGCTTGCAGATCGATATGGCCCTGCCGCAACTTCCCACCTGGAAACTGATTTGCGACGAGGAGACCGACATTGAACTGGTCGACAGTCTGGAACCCGCCGGAGAGATCATCTGGCAGAGCCTTGACGTTATGACCGAAGTGCCTGAGGGCTCCACCATCCAGTTCCAGGTCAGCACAGGCAAACCCCCGAAAATCTCCGAGACCTACGATCTGCCGCAGGACGGACGGGAATCCGTTTATGTGGAGGTCTACGTAGGCGATGAGGCAGAACCGCAATTCGCCGAAACTGTCGACTGCTCCAAGGAAACCGTCACCGTTACGCTGGACGGCGAGGGCGTGCAATTCATCTCCGTCTACTTTGATGGAGAACTTGACGATTATTCCTCCCACTTCCTGGACTTTAATTTACAGTAACTATGGGGGAAGGACGAATCCAAAAAGCCCTCAGCGGCTTCTATTACGTGGATACCGGCACAGAACTCCTGACCTGCCGCGCCAGAGGAAAATTCCGCAAGGACGGGATCTCTCCTCTTGTGGGCGATTGGGTAGAGGTTCGTGAACTGGGAAACGGCCAAGGCTTTATCGAACGCATCTGTCCGCGCCGCAATGCTTTCACGCGTCCAGCGGTTGCCAACATCGATCAGTTGGTCATCATCGCCTCCGGCGCCATTCCGAAGACGGATCCGTTTCTCATCGACCGCGTCGCCGCCATCGCAGAATTAAAGGGCTGCGATGTGCTGATCCTGCTGAACAAGTGCGATCTGGATCAGGCAGACGAGTTATACGACATCTACCACGCATCCGGCTTCCGCATCCTGCGCGTCAGTGCCGAAACCGGGGAGGGGTTGGAGGAACTGATCCCTCTGATCTCCGGAAAATTGTCGGCCTTTACCGGCAATTCCGGCGTTGGAAAATCCAGCATCCTGAATGCGCTGGATCCCGCATTCCAGTTACAGGTCGGCGAGGTCAGCAACGCGCTTGGCCGCGGACGGCACACTACCCGCCACGTGGAGTTGTTCCGTCTTGCCTGCGGGGCGGAGATCGTGGATTCTCCGGGCTTTTCCTCCTTTGAAACCGAGGAACTGAATCTGGAACTGAAACACCGCCTCCCCGAGACCTTCCGAGAATTTGTTCCGTACACAGCAGACTGCCGCTTCGTAGGATGCAGCCACACCAAGGAGAAGGGCTGCGCCGTACTGGATGCTCTGCGGCAGGGAAGAATCCAAAAAAGTCGTCACGCCAGTTATCTGCGCCTTTTCGAGGAACTGAAACCACTGAAAGACTGGCAGGAACGCCAGAAAAACTGAACCAAGAGCCGCCGGAATATTCCGGCGGCTCTTTTTGCACCATCCTCCTTTCCGTTGTATATACTGAAACAGAAGAAAGGAGGTGCAGCATATGTTTTTTCACGGACGGGGAAGCGGAAGTTTTCTTCTGGGCGTCTGCGCCACAGCGCTCGGCGCCGGAATCCTGATCGCCGCGATCTTTCCGGTTGGCGCGCTTCTGTTTCTGGTTGCATTTTTGCTGATCGCGTGCGGCTGCGCCTGCTGCCGGCGTTAGAAAGGAGTTTCTGATATGAACATCGTTGTCTGGAAATCGCCCAAAGCCCTGCGCGGCATCCTGCGGAAATTGTTTCGGGTCAAGGAGGCATAATGCCGCCCCGCGGTTCATACAGTGGGGATATGAACCGCAGGGAAAGGAAGGGGACCGCAATGGAGTTGGAATTGAAAAAAACCTGCCTGGATGCATATGAAGCAGGGGCAGAATTGACTTTGACGCAGGAAGAAACCGCAGAAACCATCGTGCCGGACTACTGTCCGGATATTGCCCGGCTCATTTCGACCGAGGGAAAGGTCTATGTACATAGCCGGGAATTGCGGGAAGGAAAGGCCGAAATCTCCGGTACCGTCCGGATCACGGTGCTGTACACGCCCGATGGAGAGGGCGGGATCCGCATTCTGGAATTCGCCATTCCCTTTACCGCAGAAAACGACAACCAGTCTTTAAGCGGCTGTGTCTGTCTGACGGGCGACGTCGAGTTGGAATATCTGGAAAGCAGAATGCTGAATCCCCGCAAGATATTCACCCACTGTAAACTGATCGTCCGCATCGCAGGGTACCGGAAAGCGCCCCTCTGCTTCTGTGAGGACTTCAAAAGCGAACCGCAACTCTGTCTGGAAAAAAAGCAGGATCAGCAGCGCGCAATACTTTTAACCGGAATCGCAGAAAAGGATTTCACCTTTACAGATATCATTAATCTTTCCCCCGGGCGGGAAGGCGCGGCCGAACTGTTGAACGGACGAGTTTGTAGTTCCGTCACAGAAAGCAAACTGGTTGGGAACAAACTGATCCTGAAAGGGATGTTCACGGTTTCCGTCCTGTACCGCACTGCGGGCGGTAAGTACGGCTGCCACAGCGCCGAGTTGCCCTTTTCGCAGATTATGGAAGCCGACGGCGCGGCGGAGGGGAGTCTGCCCTCCATTCAATTGCAATTGACCGGAACCGATTTCCAGATCGATGGGGAAGACGCAGAGGGCCGCCAGATCGCCGTTACGTTCTATCTGCACGCTACCGCGCTGGTGCGGCAGGAACAGGAACTGACGCTTCTCAGCGATCTGTATTCCACCGCTTACCAGACGGAGTACGACGCTGCGCCGCTCTGTGTTTCTGGGTTCTGGGAAAGTTTTCATCGTCGACAGACCATCAGGGAAGTGCTGGAAATTGGTGTCGTGGCCGAATCCATTCTTCTGGCATCTGCCGTCTGCGGCGGCGTTTCCGTCAGCCGCGAGGGCGAACACACCGTCTTGCGAACAGCCGCAACCGTTCGTGTGCTTTATCTGGATGAGGGCGGCGTGCCTCTGGTTGCGGAGCGTCGTATGGATACATCCTGTCAACTGGATCTTCCGCAGGACTGTAAAGTGAACGCCCGAGCCATCTGCCCGGAGGAAGTGCAGGCTACCATCGGCGACCGCGGTATCGAGGTTCGTTTTCCTGTGGATTTCTGCATCGAAGCAGCCACGCAAACAAAAAAAGTCTGCATTTCTTCGGTGACAGTCGATCTGGATGCGCCAAAGGATATGAGCGGCACGCCCTCTCTGGTGCTGCGCTGTCTGGGAAAGCAGGAATCCCCGTGGGAACTGGCAAAGGCCAACAATACCACCATTGAAACCATTCTTGCCGCCAATCAGTTGGAGGCGGAGTCGGACATTCCCCGGGAAACACTGTTACTGATCCCAAGAAAACGAGCATAAAGAAAGCGGACTTGAACGGCACATCGTTCAAGTCCGCTGTTTTTAATTTTCAGAATACCGGGCCAGGAACTGGCGGGTACGTTCTTCTTTGGGGTTCTCGATGACCTCACGGGGATCGCCTTGTTCCACGATCACACCGCCGTCCATAAAGATCACGTGGTCCGCAACATCGCGGGCGAACGCCATCTCGTGGGTGACAATGATCATCGTGGTGTTCTGCTCGGCCAGTTCCCGAATGACCCGCAGCACTTCGCCCGTCAGTTCGGGATCCAGTGCAGAGGTGGGCTCATCGAAGCAGAGGATATCGGGATGCAGCGCAAGAGCGCGGGCAATGGCCACACGCTGCTGCTGACCGCCGGAAAGTTGATGCGGATAGTAGTCCGCACGGTCAGCCAAACCCATCTGTGCAAGCAACGCCCGGCCGGCCTTTTCAATTTCTTCCTTGCTTTCGCCGCCGTGCTCCTTGGCCATCAGTTCCCGGGCCAGCGTGACGTTCTGCAAGGCGGTATACTGGGGGAACAGGTTGAAACTCTGGAAAACCAAGCCAAAGTGGAGACGCTTTTTTCGAATTTCCTTTTCCAACTGCGTGGAAGGATCTGCGGCGTCGAAAATAACCGTTCCATTGACGGAGATGGTGCCCTGATCCGGCTTTTCCAGAAAGTTCAGGCAGCGCAGCAGCGTCGTTTTTCCGCTGCCGGAAGAACCGATGATGGAGATGACCTGACCTTTTTCCAGAGAGAAACTGATGTCTTTCAGAACCTGTGTGGCCCCGAAATGCTTTTCAATATTCTTAACTTCAAGAACAGACATATCGGAACCTCCTTATTTGAAATAACTCAACTTCTTTTCGATCCAGTTAAAGAGGATCGTCAGGAAACCTACCAGAAGCAGATAGAATACCGCAGTATAGAACAGCGGCCAAGTAATTCCGTCGGACTTCATATAAGACTCGCCGGCCTTAATCAGTTCCACGATTGCAATAATACGAGCAAGGGAAGTATCCTTCACCAAAGTGATGATCTCGTTAGACATAGGGGGAACAATGCGCTTGACAACTTGAAGCAGCGTAATTTTGAAGAAGATCTGGCTTTTTGTCATACCCAACACCTCGCCAGCCTCCCGCTGTCCCTGGGGAACACCTTGGATCCCTCCGCGGTAGATGACGGAGAAATAACAAGCATAGTTAATGACAAATGCCAGTACGCAGGCAGCCATACGGCCATTGCTGAATCCCCAGATATTATTGTTAAACCACATACCAGGGCCATAAAAAATGATGATAAGTTGGAGCATCAGCGGTGTGCCGCGAATAATCCAGACCACTACATTGGTAACCCAACTGATAGGTTGCCAGTTAGCCAACCAACTGACAATACGCCACGGCGTTTCCTGCTTGAACAGCAGAAAGCGAAACGGTGTCCATTTGCTCATAGACCCGAATGCTATAATAAGTCCCAGAGGCAGAGCAAAAAGCAGCGTCAGCAGGAAAAGTTCACACGCTGTTCCAAGACCATTCAAAAGGGAGAGGGTAACAGTTAAAAGCATTGAGACCTCCTCAAATGTAAGGCTTCCTTAATCCGCTCAAAGGCAGAGAGCATCTCTGCTCTCTGCCTCCGATCATCGGTTGGATGAGATTTACTTGTTCACGACCACCTGTGCATTGTTGCAGTAGGCAACGGAGCACTCCATCGCTTCCAGAACAGCATCGGTCATAGTCATACCGTTCCAGACAACATCAATGTTGCCAGAATCCAGTTCCATAATCTTGCTGTCCCAGTCGATCTCGACGAACTCGATCTCAACACCCAATTTCTCTGCAACGATCTTGGCCATATCAGCGTCAAAGCCAATCCATTCACCCTTGTCATCCTTATAATCCATAGGAGCGAAGTCGGTAATACCAACAATCAGTTTGCCGTTCTTCACAATATTTGCCACATCGCCGTCGGTAGGAACGTCAATGATTTCAGATTTCTGCTCAACCAACGCTTCCTGCACACCGTAAGTAGTGGCAATCTCCTGCATAGTGCCAGCGGCATAAGTTTCAGCAAACACGCCATTGATGAAAGCAGCCAGATTGCTACCCTTGCGGCAACCAACGCCGTAAAGTTCCTCGGTCAGTTTCTGATCGGTAACTTTCAGGTCAGGATAACTGGTGCCTTCGCCGACCATAGCGCCTGCCATCAGAGAGTCAATAATCGCAGCAGCAGAGGTTCCGGACTGAACTTCCATCAGAGCCTTTGCCTGGGTGTCAACGCTGTTGATTTCGAAGCCAGCCTCTTTGGCAGCAGCCTCACCGGCAGAACCAGCCTCAACGGCGTAAACCATCTTGTCGTCTTTCTTGGCGCCACAGGCGGCCAGAGAGAGAACCATAATTGCTGCCAGCAGCAGAGCGAACAACTTCTTCATAATGAATCCTCCAAATTTCCGGACAATCGCTGTCCGTTTATTACAGTAGCAGTTTACCATACTAAACTATCCTTGTAAAGTTAAAAATCGCATAACCTCTCTTTGAAATCCGAAAATTTTTTCTACATTTCAAACAAAGAAAGACGGGCTGTCATACTTTCTGCCCGGAAATCATAGAGTGGGAACATAACTATGGAGCGCAAAAGGACGGGATAATATGAATACCAGTATCTATCAGAATATTGCCACCCGCACGGCGGGAGACATCTACATCGGCGTGGTAGGTCCCGTGCGGACGGGAAAATCCACCTTCATCAAGCGGTTTATGGAAACGCAGGTGATCCCCAACATTGAAAATGTATACCGCCGCGAAAGAGCCAGAGATGAACTGCCCCAGAGCGGCTCCGGCCGCACCATTATGACGGCGGAACCCAAGTTCGTGCCGGAAGAGGCCGCCCAGATCCAGTTGGAAGGCGGCGGGGCATTCTCCGTCCGGCTCATCGACTGTGTGGGCTATATGGTAAACGGCGCCATCGGGCAGTTTGAGGATGACGCCCCCCGTATGGTCACCACACCCTGGTACGACCACGAGATCCCTATGACGGAGGCTGCGGAGATCGGCACCCGAAAGGTCATCGCGGAACACTCCACCATCGGGATCGTCATCACCTGCGACGGCAGCATTTCCGACATTCCCCGGGAGGATTACCTGGAAGCAGAAGAGCGGGTCATTCGGGAACTTCAAGAACTGGGGAAGCCCTTTATCGTTCTGCTGAATTCCGAATTTCCGCAGTCTGAAAAAGCCGGCACCATTGCCAGGGACATCACCTCCCGCTACGAGGTCAACTGCATCCCCGTAAATTGTCTGGAATTAAGTGAGGAGGATGTTGCAGGCATCCTGAAAGCGGTTCTGTATGAATTCCCGATGCAGGAACTGGATCTGTTCCTGCCGCCCTGGGTGGACGCCCTGCCGGAGAACCATCCTCTCAAATCCGGTCTGTATGACGCCGTGCGCCGTACCGCCGGTTCTCTGCGGCACATCCGGGAAGTGGAGGACGTTATTGCCGCACTGGGGAACTGCGAATCCATCAGTGAAGCGAAAATATCCTCCATCGATCTGGGTACCGGCGTCGCCTCCGCTGTGCTGCATCTGCCGCGGGAACTATTCTATCACACGCTGTCGGAGCAGTCCGGTTTTACCATCGGAGATGACGGCGACCTGCTCAGCCTCCTGACCCAACTGTCGGCCGTCAAGACGGAGTATGACAAGGTCGCCGGCGCCCTGCGGGATGTGAAGGAAACGGGATACGGCATCGTGGTCCCCGGGATCGACGAACTGCACTTGGAGGAACCGGAAATTATGAAGCAGGGCGGCCGCTACGGCGTAAAACTGAAAGCCAGCGCCCCCAGCATCCATATGATCCGCGCAGACATCGAAACCGCCGTTTCGCCCATTGTCGGCAACGAGAAGCAGTCCGAGGATATGGTGAACTATCTCTTGCAGGAATTCGAGGGAGATACCGGCAAGATCTGGCAGTCCAATATTTTCGGCCGCAGTTTCCACGAACTGGTCAGCGACGATCTGCAAACCAAGTTGAAGCGAATGCCGGACGACGCAAGAAAGAAATTGCAGGAGACGTTGACTCGCATCATCAACGAGGGAAGCGGCGGACTCATCTGCATCATTCTGTAAATGAAAAACGGAGCCGTTATCGGCTCCGTTTTTTTGCTTCCAATTCCAGTAAAAATCGTTTTCGATCCAAACCGCCGGCGTAGCCTGTCAGGCTTCCGTCCGCGCCCAGAACGCGGTGGCAGGGGATGAGGATCAAAATGGGGTTGTGGCCCACAGCGCCGCCCACAGCCTGCGGAGAAGCGGGAATCCCGCGGCTTTGAAGCGCTTTCGTCAGGGCGCCGTATGTGGTGGTATCCCCGGGAGAACTTTCCTGTAAAAGCCTCCAAACCTCCTGACGGAAGGCGCTCCCCTGCGGCGCAAGAGGGGGCAGGGGAGGAAGGGAGTTCTCACCGGAAAAATAACAATCCAGCCAGGCAGCGGTTTGGAGAAAAACAGGGTGCTGCGGCGCGTCCTCTGCATCCACAGGGAGGGTGGAGGCAAAATACTTCTGTCCCTCGACCCACAATCCGGTCAGGGATGAGCCCTCCGATGCCAGCGTTAATGTTCCCAGCGGGGAGGAAAGTGTCGTCTTATACAAGAAAATCTCACCTCTTTTCCAGTATAACAACGATGTGCAGCCCTTGCAAGGGCAGAAAACTCGTGTTACCATATACAGAAAGAACCACACACCGGAAAGGGGCGCACGCTATGCTGCTCGCCATTGATGTAGGCAATTCCACCACCTCCGTCGGCCTGTTTGACCGGAACAAGGCCCTGTGTTTTCTGGCCTCTCTGGACACCGACAGCCGAAAAACCGCCGACCAGATCAGCGTCGACCTGATGAACCTGTTTACGCTGTATCACTATGACTACACCTGCGTGACGGGTGCGATTTTGTGCAGCGTGGTACCGCCGCTGAATTTTATGATGGAGAAGGCACTGACCCGTCTGTTGGGCAAGCCGCCTATGGTGGTGGGCCCAGGCGTCAAGACCGGCTTGAATATCCGTCTGACCAATCAGACGCAGGTGGGTGCGGACATCGTGGCCGACGCCGTGGCCGCGCTGGAAAAATTCGAAGCGCCCATCGTGACAATTGATATGGGCACAGCCACCACCATCGGCATCATCTCTGAGGGACACAACTACGAGGGCGGATTGCTGCTGCCGGGCGTTAACGTATCTTTGGAGGCTCTCAGCCGCCGCGCGGCGCAGTTGCCGGACATCTCCCTACAACACCCCAAGTCCCTGATCGGCAAAAACACGGAGGAGTGTATGCGCTCCGGCATCGTCTACGGCACCGCCGGAATGCTGGACGGGATCATTGACCGGCTCCGTGAGGAATTTCCCGGGAAAAAACTAACGGTGGTTGCCACCGGCGGCAATGCGCCGGTCATCGTGCGCTACTGCCGCAACGAGATCATTTACGACAAGTATCTGCTGATGGACGGGCTGTGGACCATTTACCAGAAAAACAAGTGAGGCATAGTATGACCCAGATCTACGGAACCCTTGGACCGGCCTGTGCCACGCAGTCCGTCCTTGAAGATATGTTTCGTGCCGGAATGACCGGTATCCGACTGAATCTCTCTCACTGCGACCTTGCGGACAGCACTGCGCAGATCAGCGCCTTTCACGCCGCCGCACAAGCCACAGGGATCCGCCCCCAGTTGGTGGTGGACACGCAGGGGCCGGAACTGCGCATCGGCGCCCTCAACACTCCCTTGCTTCTGGAAGGCGGGATGACGGTCACTCTCGGAAAGGATGGGATCCCGGTCCCTGCCGTGGTGGCCGAAGCGCTGACAGACGGCTGCGAAGTCCTTCTGGATGACGGCAGGATCGCTCTGCGTGTGACCTCGGCCGAAAGGGGAGAGGCAGCCGTTCTTCGCGGCGGCACGCTTACCGGACATAAAAGCATCAAACTGCCCGGAAAAGACATCCGTCTGCCGGTTTTAACAGAACGGGATGTCAAAAATCTCCGTCAGGCGGCAGACTTCGGCGTGACCGGCCTGCTGCAACCCTTTGTCCGCAGTGGACAGGATCTTCTGGCGCTGCGGCAACTGCTCAACGAAAACGGAGCCGGACACTTGCAGATCTTTGCCAAAATCGAAACGTTGGAGGGAGCGGACAATCTGCCCGACATTCTGCCCTATGCGGATGTGATCGTGATCGCCCGGGGCGACCTGGGCAACGATATGCCGCTATGGCAACTTCCCGCCGTGCAGAAACGCATCGCGAACACCTGCCGCGCCGCAGGAAAACCTTTTCTTGTCGTAACACAGATGCTTACCTCTATGGAACGCGCCGCCGTTCCCACGAGAGCGGAGGTCAGCGATATTTTCAACGCCGTGGCAGATGGCGCCTGGGGCGTGATGCTGACAGGGGAGACCGCTGTTGGACAGTATCCCGCAGAGGCCATTCGTTACCTCTCCAATACCGCGGCAGAAGCCTGCCGCTGGCTGGAATCCCAATAAAAAACAGACGCGCGCCGCACGTCCGCATAACAAGCAAAAAGGAAGCATATCCTTTCGGATATGCTTCCTTTTTATAATGGATTCTTACTTCGCCAGAACCTTCTTCAACTTGGCGAAACGAGGCAGGCCGTTCTCCTTGGGCAGGTTGGGCTCGCCCTGGATCAGGGGCAGTGCGTAATCAATGAAGGGCTTCTCCACACCGTTGCCCTCGGCGTTGATCCACTCCAAAGGAACCTTGTTCTCGGTGTTGGCAACGTCGGTCAGGTTGAACAGTTTGGTCTTGCAGACGTACTTGCCGTCCTCGTAACTGCGCTCAAAGCCGACCATCTTGTCGGTCAGGCCGGCCACAGCATTTTCAACAGCAGCCTTACCGGACATATAGGACTCCTCGATGTCGGTCAGGGAAGCCAGGTGTGCGCCGCAGCGCTGCAACAGGCTCAACTCGATGCCGCGAACTTTGACACCCAGTTTGGACTTCACGACCTCAGCCAGCATAGCGGCCAGACCGCCCAACTGCGCGTGACCGAAACCATCGGTGGCAGAGGTCTTTGCCTCGGACACGAAGGAACCGTCGGCATAGTGGATGCCCTCGGAGACAGCGACCATACAGTTGCCCTTCTCCTTGTAGATGCGCTCCACGTCGACCAGGAACTTGTCCATATCGAAATCGATCTCGGGGAGGTAGACCAGATCGGGGCCCGCACCCTGTGCGGTGGCCAGAGCGGCAGCACCGGCCAGCCAGCCGGCGTGGCGGCCCATAATCTCGATGATGCAGACCATACCCTTGTCATACACGCGGGCATCCTGATAGACTTCCATACAGGAAGTAGCGATATACTTGGCTGCGGAAGCAAAGCCGGGGCAGTGGTCGGTACCGAACAGATCGTTGTCGATGGTCTTGGGCACGCCCATCACGCGGCACTCGTAGCCGACCTTCTGCATATACTTGGAGATCTTGTTGCAGGTATCCATAGAGTCGTTGCCGCCGTTATAGAAGAAGTAACGGACGTCATACTTCTTGAAGATTTCCAGAATGCGCTTATAATCGGTGTCATCCACATCGGGATCCGCAATTTTGTAACGGCAGGAACCCAGAGCAG
>SVKT01000024.1 GCA_015068335.1 Oscillospiraceae bacterium
CCATCTGAACACCGTGAAGTTCACCCTTCTGGCGGTGGTATTCGAAATGCTGATCGGCTTTGCTATGGCGCTGCTGGTACACAGCCTCCGCCGTGGCCAGAAAGTTATGCGGACACTGCTGCTCCTGCCCTACCTGCTTCCCACCGTCACCGTGGCGCTGAGTTGGCGTATGATGCTCTCTCCCAACTACGGTATCGTCAACAAGGTGCTGGAAGCCCTGAATCTGCCGGTATACAACTGGTTTTCCGACATCAAGACCGCGTTCGGAATGCTGTTGTTGATCGATATATGGCAATGCGCGCCCTTTGTGTTTTTGCTGCTGTATGCTGCCTTGCAGGCTGTGCCTCAGGCGCAGTATGAGGCTGCCCGCATCGACGGCGCCAGCGCCATCAACACGCTGTTCTTTATCACCATTCCCAACATCAAAAACAGCCTTGCTCTGTGCGCCCTGCTGCGCACCATCGACAGTTTCCGTCTGTTCGACAAGGTCAACCTGCTCACCGGCGGCGGTCCCGCCAACAGCACCTCCACCATTACCCAGTACCTCTACAACTACGGTATCAGTTCGCTGGACTTTGGCTTTGGCAGCGCGGGTGCGGTCATTATGACCGTTCTGGTTCTGCTGCTGTCCAGCGTCTATATCAAGCGCGCTATGAAGTAAAGGTGAGATATTGAAACTGACGTTTGTAAACGTAGGCTACGGCGAGGCCATTTTACTGGAATGTCCCGACCCTGCCCGTGAGAGCGGGACGTTTGTGATGCTCATCGACGGCGGCGGCGCCAGAGCCGAGGAATTTGCCGATGCGGCATCCGGCCGGCTGCCGCTGGCGGAGTATCTGCGCGCCGCGGGGACGGACCATATCGATGTGATGGTCAGCACCCACATCCACGAGGATCACCTCTGCGGCCTTGTGCCGGCGGCAGAACTGCTGCCGCCCGGAGAACTGTGGCAGACCTTTTCGCCGGATCTGGCGGCGCAGATGCACGAACTGGACAACAGCGCAGGGCGCAACCTGTCTCAGGACAACTTTATGCGCGCGCTGAACGACTACCGCGCCCTCTGCAATGGGATGACGGCGCAGGGGAGAAGCGTCCGGAAACTGGCGCCCGGTATGAGCGGCAGCCTCTGTGACGGACTGACCTGGCAGGTGCTGGCGCCCGCACCGGAAGCGTGCGCCGCGCTGGAAGCGGACCTGCGGAAACTGTATCAGGAGACCGGCGAGGTCTTCTTTGAAACGCTGGACCGGCTGGATCGCTCGATGAACAACGGCAGTATGATGCTGCTGCTGGACTACCGCGGCACGCGGATCCTGCTCCCCGGCGACACCAACGTGGGCGGCTACGAGGGCATCGACCCCGCAAGCCTGCGCGCGCACCTGTTCAAGATCGGCCACCACGGCCAGTTGGACGGCGCCGATCAGGCCCTGCTGGATAAGATCCAGCCCGACGCGGTGGTGTGCTGCGCGTCCAGCGACCGGCGGTACAACAGCGCCAACCCCGAGGTGGTGGAACTGCTGCGCCGCAACGGCATCGCGCTGTACTGCTCCGACTGCCCGGAGATCGCCGGACAGGTCATCCCGCCTCACCGGGCGGTGTGCTTTACCGTGGGCGAAGCCGGCGCCATCTCCGCGGAGTATCTCGTATAAGGAAATATGTGCCGGGGCGGCCCGGAAAAAGGCGAAAGCCCTGAAAAACGAACCGGATATGAGGGCACGCAGGTGCCCTCATATTGCTGTTATGCATAAAAATGCTGGGAGGATCATCGTATGAAGAAGAACTATGATGTGCTGGTCATCGGTCCGGTCTCTCTGGACCACAACATCGACCATCTGGGCAACGAGCGTAAGGAACTGGGCGGCGCCGTGGTGGCGTCCGGCTTTGCGGCGGCCAAAAGCGGCAACAACACCGCTCTGTTCACCAAACTGAATCCCGCCGACGCCGACGTGGAAGCCCGCTTTGCCGACTCCGGCGCCGATCTGTACTGGAAGGAATCCGCTGCCACCTGCTCCATCCGCAACCAGTATTTCACTGCCGACAAGGAGAAGCGCGCCTGCACCTCTATGGGCGTGTGCGACGGCTTCAAGTTCGAGGAACTGCCCGACATCGACACCAGGATCTATCACTTTGCCGGTCTGGTCTACGGCGACTTCGACGGCGAACTGTTCAAGGAAGCGGCCAAGCACGGCAAGGTGGCCGTGGACGTCCAGTGCCTGCTGCGCCACGTGGAGGCAGACAAGACGATGGCCTTCCACGACTGGGCGGAGAAGAAGGAATACCTGCCCTATATCGACTATCTGAAAACCGACGCCGCCGAGGCGGAGATCCTCACCGGCCTGACCGACCGCGCCGAGGCTGCCAAACTCCTGTACAGTTGGGGCGCCAAAGAGATTATGATCACCCACAACACCGAGGTGCTGATCTACGACGGCAAGGAGATCTATACCTGCCCCATCAAGGCCCGCAACCTCTCCGGCCGTACCGGCCGCGGCGACACCACCTTTGCCGGCTATATCACCGAGCGCCAGCGCGCCGACATTCCCGAAGCGCTGCTCTACTGCACGGCGCTGGTGTCTCTGAAAATGGAGACTCCCGGTCCCTTTATGGGCACCCGGCAGGATGTGCTGGACTATATCGCAGAGTTTTATCAGGGCTGAACGCAGCCCGTCATACTGAACAGAACAGGAGGGGGAGCGCTTGGGAGAATGGATCGGTCTGCTGCGTGAATTCAATTTCGCCTCCGTAGTGCTTCGCCTGCTGCTGGCGATGTTCTGCGGCGGCTACATCGGTCTGGAACGGGGCCGCAAGCGCCGCGCCGCCGGTTTCCGCACCTATATGCTGGTGAGTCTGGGCGCTGCGCTGACGATGCTGCTGGGTCAGTATGAGTATCAGATGCTGGAACAGGTCTGGGCCCAGACCGCTGCCGGAAATAAGATCGACGCTGCCCGTTTCGGCGCGCAGGTCATTAACGGCATCGGTTTTTTGAGTGCGGGTACGGTCATCGTAACGGGAAAGCAGGAGGTCAAGGGCCTGACCACCGCCGCCGGATTGTGGGCGTCCGCCTGTATGGGTCTTGCCATCGGCGCCGGCTTCTACGAGTGCGTGTTGGTGGCGTTTCTGCTGATGTTTTTCAGCATCCGGCTGCTGCCCGCCATCGAGAACTTTATTGTGGAAAGTGCGCGGAATATGAACCTCTGCGTGGAGTTTGAGTCGCTGGACGATATCGGACAGATCCTGGGCCAACTCAAACAACTGGGCGCCCACATCTACGAGGTGGACATTTCCAGAGGCGGAGAGGAGCAGCGCCGCAATCCCAGTGCCGTGCTGTCCCTGCGGATGAACAAAAAAACGCCCCACACGCAGATCATAACGGCGCTGCTGGAACTGGACTGCGTCCGCACGATCGAAGAAGTATAAGGGAGGTGCGGAAATGTTATCGTTGTTTGACCCCGTGAGAGATGTGACGCTGGTATCCGTTGCGCTGCGGCTGGTTCTGGCTGCCATCTGTGGCGGCGCCATCGGCATCGAGCGGGAATATAAGCGGCGGCCTGCGGGGTTCCGCACCCACATTCTCATTTGCCTGGGCGCGGCTATGACCACCCTGACCAGCCAGTACCTCTCTCTTGTTATGGGCTACTATACCGATATGGCCCGGCTGGGCGCACAGGTCATCGCAGGCATCGGCTTTATCGGCGCCGGTACCATCATCGTGACCAAACGCCAGCGCGTCAAGGGACTGACCACCGCTGCCGGATTGTGGACCGTGGCAGTGGCGGGTCTTGCGCTGGGCGCGGGATTTTATGAAGGCGCCATTCTGGTCACCGTTTTTGTCCTGCTGGCGGAACTTCTGTTTTCCAAAATCGAGTATCGCCTGTTGGAGAGCGCCCCGGAGATCAATCTCTATATGGAATATACCGATAAACTGTGCCTGGAAAAGGTTTTGAAGCACTATCAGGACCGGAAAGTCAAGGTCCTGAATATGGAGATCACCCGCGCCAAGGGCAGCGAACAGCACAACGCCTGTGCGATCTTCTCCCTCCGCCTCAACAAAAAGTGCCGGGCGGATGCGCTGATCTCCGAGGTGAGCGCCACCGAAGGCGTTGCCCTTGTGCAGGAACTGTGAAAACAGCCCCTGGATCCGTTGGATCCAGGGGCCATTTCATTCAAAGCACAGAAAGGCTGCCCTGTGCAGAACAGGGCGGCTTTCGACTTCGTTTTGACTATTTTCGTGCATATCTTATGATAATATTTGGAGAATTTTTGGGGCGCTACAAAGGACATCTTCGATAGATCCATCGTCAGCGCAAAAGATACAAGAAGAAGCACAAGCCATAAACCAATCTACCTGAACCAAATTTACAAGAAGCCCTACCATATTTGCAAAATCGTGTTCGGATCCAACGCCCTCAAATGACAAGACCTCGCTTTCCGAAGTACAGCGCAAGCCGCGTTTTACAAATGCGCGCTTAATGGTGTCATAAACATCCTCTATCGCATATCCCTGTGCTTCCAGAGCAACAGCGTTAAAGGTCATTTCTGCTTTCATTTTAATACCCCTTTCCGAACAAAAAAGGGGCGGTTAAACCGCCCCTTTTTGCTCATTACGGCCACCGTTAAGGTCGTGGCGCACCTGACATAAATGATCTGCTCTCAAAGCGGCAGGGCGCTTGACATAAATGATCTGCTCTCAAAGCGGCAGGGCACTTGTCAGGTTGGGCATTTCTGCCCTGCAATTATTATACGCATCCGGCGGCGGGATGTCAAGACCAGAACAGCCCCTCGCTCAACTCTGTTCCGGCCGGCGCTGCTGGGTGGGCTGCTGATCCGGAGCCTGCTGGCTGCGCCGGTCAACTTCGTCCTGTGCAGTTGCTAGCGCCTTTTGGTTCAAATCAAATGTGATTTGCTTTCGGCTGGCGGTTTCGTCGAGAATTTCTTTGCTCATATTTTATGATAATGCTTTGCGGATATTCGGAGCGCTACAAAGTATATCTTCCACAACTCCGTCATCATCATAGAAGATACAAGAAGAAGCACAATCCATAAACCAATCTACCTGAACCAGACCCACAAGAAGCCCCATCATATTTGCAAAATCGTGTTCGGATCCAACGCCCTCAAATGACAAGACCTCGCTTTCCGAAGTACAGCGCAAGCCGCGTTTTACAAATGCGCGCTTAATGGTGTCATAAACATCCTCTATCGCATATCCCTGTGCTTCCAGAGCAACAGCGTTAAAGGTCATTTCTGCTTTCATTTCTATCTCCTTTGTGTTACGCCTGTGATACCTGTGTGTTTTCTAAAAAAGAGGGTCAGGCACCAGGGCCTGACCCTCTGTTTTTTTAGTTCCCACTCGTGGTAGGGTACACCGCTTTTTTGGCTCTCACTTATGGTAGAGTACACCGCTTTTTTGGCTCCCACTTATGGTAGGGTACACCGCTTTAAGGGTATCGCTACCCTGTAAAAGCATTATATACACCCGGCGGGAAGGTGTCAAGTGGGTTTTGTCGACAAGCCTCCGGCCAGGGCAATGTGCTGCAAAAAAACATTGCGGACCGGGATCTCCGGTCCGCAATGGGAGGGTTGATCTGTCTCGGGCGCGCCACGATCATTCGTCCGCGTTCTCTTGCAGGTGGGGGTGTTCCAGGATCAGCAGACGGGTGATGCGGTGGTTGTCATCCACGTGCTTGACGAGAATGGTGAAGTGCTGGTAATCGAAGGAGTCAAAGACCACCGGCATCGCGCCGATGCTCTCCGCCGCCCAGCCGCCCAGCGTGGCGCAATCGCTTTCCAGGTCCTCATCGTCCAGATCGAGGTTGTCAAAAAACTCCGTGAGGTTCATATCGCCGCTGGCCTCGTAGCGGTGTTTGCCCAGGGGCTGCCAGTCGTTGACGATGTCGTCGTTTTCGTCCCAGATCTCGCCAACCAGTTGTTCCAGAACGTCCTCCATCGTAACAACGCCCATAATGCCGCCGTATTCGTCCGCCACGATGACCATATGGGTCCGGTGGGTACGGAACTGGTCCATAATGTCGTGCAGGCGCATCGTCTTGGGGATGTACACAGGTTCCAGCAGCAGGTCCTGCAACTGCACGTCCTTGTTGTTCACCAACTCTTTGAGCAGGTGCTTCACGTACAGAATGCCCACCACGTGGTCAATGGTGCGCTCATAGACGGGGAAGCGGGAGAACTGGGTCTCGGAAATGACTTGCAGGATCTGCTCCGTGCTCTCGTGCAGTTCAAAGCCCACCACATCGATGCGGGGGGTGAGGATGTCTGCCGCGTCCAGGTCGGTAAATTCCAGCGCGGATTGCAGCAGTTCGGTCTCGCTCTCGTCGATGACGCCCTCGTCCTCGGCGGTGTCCAGCAGGTTTTCAAATTCCTCTTCCGTGATGGTGACGGCCTGCTCGTCCTTTTTCCACAGCCGGCCGAAAAGGTTCACGATGCAGGAGGTGAGCCAGACCACGGGGAAAAAGAGGATCATCAGCACCAGCAGCGGCCAGGCAGCCAGTTTGGCAAAGGCTTCGCTGCGGCGGCGCGCCACCATTTTGGGCGTGATCTCGCCTACGATGAGGATGATGATCGTCATCACGATGGTGACGATGGCGGAGGCGCCGTCGTCGGAGAGACGGCCGTCCAGCCGCTGCGCCAGCCGCACGGCCAGCACGGTGGCCACGGAGGTGGCGCCGATGTTCACCAGATTGTTGCCCACCAGCACGGTGGACAGGGCATAGTCGTAATGGTTGTAAATGAAGCCCACCAGTTTCTGAATGGCGGAGGTCTCGCCCTCCCGCTTCATTTTCAGTTTACTCAGGGAGGTGTAGGCGATCTCTGTGCCGGAGAAGAAAGCGGAACCCAGCAGCAGGAA
This sequence comes from Oscillospiraceae bacterium, assembly GCA_015068335.1. Taxonomy (GTDB): domain Bacteria; phylum Bacillota; class Clostridia; order Oscillospirales; family Oscillospiraceae; genus Oscillibacter. The sequence goes on from SVKT01000024.1 coordinate 6,863, forward strand.
TGCGAGCAGAATGTATTCCATCCTTCGCCCTCCTTACTGCAAGCACAGGCCTTCGCCTGTGTCGCTTTCGTCCTGAATGTCGCCAACCAGTTCTTCCAGCAGGTCTTCCATCGTGATGATGCCCACTTTTTTGCGGGATTCGTCGGTGACAAAGACCATATGGAGTTTGTTCAGGCGCATTCGTTGCAGCAGGGCCGAGATTTCGGTCTTGCGGTCGAACACGTAGGGTTTGAGCAGAATTTTGCGCAGGACAATGGGCTTTCCCGCCACATAAAGGCTTAAAAACAGGTTCACGGGCAGGATGCCCACGATGTTGTCCTCGCGGCCCTCGTACACGGGCAGACGGGAATAGGGGGTGGTTTTGACCATCTCCGCCAGTTTGTGGATGGAAACGGAACTGCTCACGCGGACAACGTCTTCGATGGGGATCATAATGTCCTCCGCCAGTTTGTCGCGGAATTCCATCGCGGAATTGACCAGCGCCTGCTTTTCCGGTTCCAGAACGCCCTCATCCTCGATGGTCTCGATGATGTTGAGCAGGTCTTCCTCCGTTACGGTCTGCGTTTCATCGGCTCCGAAAATGAGCGACAGCAGACGGGACACGCCCGAAAACAGGGCGGACACGGGGGTGAGCAGACGGATCAACAGGGACATACTGGGGGCAAACAGCAGAGCGATCTCCTCGCTGCGGGCCTTTGCCAGACTTTTGGGCAGCATCTCCGCAAACAGGTAGACGATCAGCGTGGTCAGAATGGTGCCGTAGATGACATATTCTTCCGCAAACTGCCGCAGTACCAGCAGTGCAGACAGGGAGGCGCAACTGGCGTGGAACACGTTGTTGCCGATGAGGACGGTGATGAGCGTTTTGTCGAAGCGCTCACAGATCCACAGGGCTTTTTTTGCCTGTTTGTTGCCTTTGTCGATCAACGTACGCAGGCGCACCTTGCTGACGGCGGTATAAGCCGTTTCGCAGCAGGCAAAGTAGGCAGAGCACAGCAGGAAAAAACAGTACAGTATACAACTGGCCGGGTCCACGAAAAAACCAACTCCTTCATTGGATCATATTGCATCCATTATAGCATTGGCACGGGAAAAAGCAAGTATTGTGCCAAAACTCTGCTTTTTTTGCAAAAACACGCCCGCGCCAAGGCGCAGGGTGTGTTTGTATCCAAACGGTCATCTGGCGCGCAGTTCCCAGAAGGCCACCGCGCCGGCGGCCGCCACATTCAGGGAGTCCACGTTGTGGAACATAGGGATGCGCACGGTGTAATCGCTCTCGGCGATGGTGTCGGCGGCAAGGCCGTCCCCCTCGGTGCCCAGCACCACGGCAAGGCGGTCTTCCGCGGCCAGACGGGGATCGTCGATGGAGAGGGAGTCGTCCCGCAGTGCCATTGCCGCGGTTTTGAAGCCAAGCGCGTGCAGACGTGCCAGTCCGACTCCGGGCCAGTCCGCCGGTTGTGCGCCGATCTGCGTCCACGGCACCTGAAACACCGTGCCCATACTGACCCGGACGGCGCGGCGGTTCAGCGGATCGCAGCAGGTGGGCGTGACCAGCACGGCATCCATCCCCAGCGCGGCGGCGGAGCGGAAAATGGCGCCGATGTTGGTGGTGTCCGACACGCCTTCCAGCACCGCGATGCGGCGGGCGCCGGCGCAGACCTGCTCCACAGAGGGCAGGACAGGCCGCTGCATTGCACACAGCACGCCACGGTGCAGCCGGTAGCCGGTCAGGGCGGCCAGCACTTCGCGGTCTGCGGTATAGACGGGCAGGTCGCCGCAGCGCGCCAGAAGGCTTGCGGCGTCGCCGGTGATGTGTTTGCGTTCCATCAAAAAGGAGATGGGGCGGCAGCCGCCGTCCAGAGCCCGCTGGATGACCTTGGGGCTTTCGGCAATGAAAACGCCCTGCTGCTGCGCCTTCAACTGCCCCTCTGTCAGGCGGGCGAACACGTCCAGCGCTGGCAGGGACAGGTCGGCGACCTCGATGATGTTGGCCATACTTCCCTCGCTTTCCGGCGGAGACCCGCCGTTGGGATTTGTTGCTACGATTATACCACCGGCGGACCCCCTTTGAAAGAATTTCAGAAAATTTCTTCTCTTGTTGCATCCCCGGATGCAACAAACGGGGGAATTCGGGATATTGACAGAAGGAGCAATTCCTGCGGTTCCTTCCGGCGGGTGACCGCCGTTTTGAGAAGGGAGGCGCCTATGGACGAACAGGAACTGATGCCGGCGGCCGGGAGAAGCGACGCCTGCCGCCGGGCGGCAAAGGATCCCGCGTTTTTTGGGCAGCACTATCTGGCCCACTATTTTACCCGGCGCGCGCCGGCCTTTCACGGACAATTGGACACCCTGTGGAAGCAGCGGGTGATGAAACGGATGGACCCGCTGGAACAGGCGGAGGAAATGCGCTCGGCAAAGGGAAGCCGCTGCGCCATCGCAGCCCCCCGCGGCCACGCCAAATCCACGGTAATGAGCCTGAAAAACGTGCTCCACGCCGCGCTCTATGGCTATAAACAGTACATCCTGCTCATCTCCGACACGGAGACGCAGGCGGTGGGGTTTCTGGACGCCATCAAAAACGAACTGGAAACCAACGAGCGCATCATTAAAGATTTCGGCGATCAAGTGGGAAAAACGTGGAAATCCTCCTCCGTTCTGCTGGCCAACGGCTGCCGCATCGACGCCGTGGGCAGCGGGCAGAAACTGCGCGGACGCCGCAACTATCAGCGCCGCCCGGACCTTATCCTCTGCGACGACATTGAAAACGACGAGGGCGTGCGTACCGTGGAGCAGCGGCAGAAAACGGCGGACTGGTTCTGGAAGGCGGTGTGCAAATCCGGCGACAACTATACGGACATTCTGTTTATCGGCACCATTTTGCACCACGACTCTCTACTGGCCAATCTGCTGGAAAACCCCGGCTTTCGGGGGCTGACCTTCCGGGCGGTGATCGCCGAGGCCACGTCGCCTCTCTGGCAGGAGTGGGAACGGTTGATCACCGACCTTTCTGACTCCGACCGGGAAAAGACCGCCCTTGCGTTTTTCCGCAAACGGCGCAGGGAGATGCTGAAAGGCGCGAAGGTGCTGTGGCCGGAGAAGTTCAGTTACTACGACCTGCGCCTTATGCGGCTGACGGAGGGCGAGGCGGCATTCAACTCCGAGATGCAGAACCAGCCCATCGACCCCTCCGCCTGCCTGTTTTCCAGCCAGTGGTTCCGGTACTATCAGCCCTGTGAGGTGGATTTTTCCGCTCCGCGCTTTCGGTTTTACGGTTATTGCGACCCCTCGCTGGGCCGGTCGGCGTCCAGCGACTATTCCGCCATCATCACGCTGGCGGTGGATGGGGAGAGCGGTCTCTCCTACGTCTGGGACGCCGACATCCAGCGCCGCCACCCGGACCGCATCATTCAGGACATTCTGGACAAGGAGCGGCTCCTGCGCCGGGAGACCGGGCGGGGCTACACCCTGTTTGGCGCGGAGACCAACCAGTTCCAGTGGTTTTTGAAGGAGCAACTCGCCCGGGAATCCGCCCGGCAGGGGCTGTATCTGCCCGTGCAGGGCGTCCGCTCCACCGAGGACAAGACGATGCGCGTGGAAAGTTTGCAGCCGGATGTGAAAAACGGCTACATCCGCTTCCGCGCCGACCAAAAACTGCTGCTGCATCAACTGTCCCAGTTCCCGCTGGGCGCCCACGACGACGGCCCCGACGCGCTGGAAGGCGTCCGCACCCTTGCCCGCAAGCAGGGCCGCGGCGCCAATGTGACCGGCCTGCGGGTGTGACCGAGAGAAGAAAGGAGACTGTTATGAATCCGATTGTCACCGACGTTCGCTTTGAGGACATCCCGCCGGAACACCGCGACATCGCGGAAACCATTGGGATGGAGGCGTTTTTGCGCCTGACCTATCTCTGCGGCGGACAGAATTTGTACATCCCCAAACTGGAATCCCTGGAACGGGAGGGGCGCGACCGGGACATCCGCCAGCGCTTCGACGGCGGGAACTACCGCGCCCTCGCCGCCCAGTTCCGCCTGTCTGAACGGCAGGTGCGCAAGATCATCAACGGGAAGCGATGAGATCCGGGCGGGGGTTGCCGCCATTTTTCGTGTTGCTTTTTGGGAGGGGCTCTGCTATAATACCTCCCAGACGCGGATGTAGTTCATCGGTAGAACGGCAGCTTCCCAAGCTGCATAGGCGGGTTCGACTCCCGTCATCCGCTCCACGTGAAAAAGTCCTGTATCCCTTGCAAGGCAAAGGGTACAGGACTTTTTGCGCCCTTGTGCAAAAATGTTTCTGTTTTGTTATCGACACAGGGGAGGGGCATCCTGTATACTGATAACAAGAGGACAATATACTGCCCTCTGTGCGTGCGGCAGTTTTCCCGGAAAACTGCCGCGCTTTTTTGTAAGGAAAAGACCGCTGCACGCCCATACCGGACGGCGCGGGCAGAACGCTGGTATGCGTATGCAAAGGAGGTATTGTTTATGAAATATGCGGCTGATTTCAGAGCCATTGCAAGAGCTGCCCTGCGGGGCAAGTGGATCATTGCGGTGCTGACGGGCTTTGTTGCGTCCCTGATCGGTGCGGGAATTGCGGTTACCGGAAGCAGTTCCGGCGGAAACAGCGACTCTTTCGAGACGGTCATTCAGGATTTTCAGGGCACCCAGTTCTGGCTGCATAATCGCTCGCTGATCGTTTCTCTGCTGTTTGCAGCAGTGGCTGCGGCGGTGATCTGGCTGATCGTGACGGTGGTCATCAGCGGCGCCGGCAAACTGGGATACGCCATTTTTAACCTGAACCTGGTGGACAACAAAGAGGTGCGGTTTTCGGATCTGTTTTCCCAGTTCCATCGGCTGGGCGCTGGATTTTGTATGAACTTCCTGCGGGCCCTCTATACGGCGCTTTGGACGCTGCTCTTTATCATTCCCGGCATCATCAAGTCGTACAGTTATGCGATGACGCCCTACATTCTGGCAGAGCATCCGGAAATGACGGCTTCCGAGGCCATTACAGCGTCCCGCAGGATGATGGACGGCAACAAGTGGCGCCTGTTTTGCCTTAGCTTCAGCTTCATCGGATGGGTCCTGCTGTGCGTGCTGCCGATGATGATCGCAGTGATGATCGTGGCCGCAATTGCGCTTGCAACGGGAAGCCTGCTGTCGTTTCTTCTGCTGATCCCCGTAAGCATTCCCACCTATATCGGTATGCTGTTTTTGAACCCCTATATGGAGGCTGCGTGGGCGGCCTTCTACCGGGACGTTTCCGGCACGGAAGTTGCGCCTGACCCGGTGCTGCCCGAAGGGACGACTCCGGAGTCCGCCGGCGAATAAACGAAAACTGGATATGTAAACGGTCTCTCCGCCCATCGGCGGGAGATCCCAACATTCTCCACCACGCCGCAGGCGGTTTTCCGCCTGCGGCGTTTTTTCGGGCGGAGGGTTCGACAAGGAGGCTGCGCTGTGGTATACTGTGCGGGAGTGAAAACCCAGTGTCCGGGAGGAAAAGGATGGTAAAAATTTTATTCGTCTGCCACGGCAACATCTGCCGCAGTCCGATGGCGGAATTTGTGATGAAGGATCTGGTGGAAAAGGCCGGCTTGGAGGATGCCTTTGAAATCGCCTCTGCCGCCACCAGCGGCGAGGAGATCGGCTGCGGCGTCTATCCGCCCGCCCGGCGGAAACTGGCGGAGCACGGCATCCGCTGCGACGGGAAAACGGCCCGCCGGCTGACGGCGGCGGATTACGACCGGTGGGATTACCTCATCGGTATGGACAACGCAAACCTGAACAATATGCGGCGGCTCTTCGGCGGCGATCCGGAGGGCAAACTCTCCCTGCTGCTGGACTGGACTGCTCGCCCCGGACAGGTGGCCGACCCGTGGTATACCGGGGATTTTGACGCCACGTGGCGGGATGTGCATACGGGCTGCCGGGGTCTGCTGGAACGGATCCGGGCGGAGGAAACGGGCGCATTTTGAGCCTTTCGGGCAGAAAAATTCCCGAAAACACGGCTTTCTGTCCGGTTTTTCTTTACAAACAGCCCGCCGATGGATATAATACTATGGCTAATGAAATTCGGGAAATGGAGAACGAACTATGGCTTTGATCGAATATGACGTTTACAAGCAGAAGTTGAGAGACCTGGGCCCTGAGCTGGACAAGATCTCCGCTGCGCTGGATATTGACGCCGCCCGTCAGGAGGCGGAGCGCCTGGAAGCGGAAACCGCGATGGACGGCTTCTGGAACAATCTGGAACGTTCCCAGAAGGTGCAGATGCGCTTGAAGCAGTTGCAGAACAAGATCCAGCGTCAGGAGAAACTGGTTGGCAGTTGGGAGGATCTGACCGTCCTGTGCGAAATGGGACAGGAGGAGGACGACGCCGACATTCTGGAAGAATTGAAGGCAGAGTATGCCGCGCTGGAAGAACGCGTGGAGGAGACCCGTATGACCACCCTGCTCTCCGGCGAGTATGACGGCGCCAACGTCATTATGCAGTTCCACGCCGGCGCCGGCGGCACCGAGGCCCAGGACTGGACCCAGATGCTCTACCGGATGTACACCCGCTGGGTGGAGCGCCACGGCTTTACCTATAAGATCCTGGACTATGAAGACGGCGACGAAGCCGGCATCAAGTCCGCGGCTATCGCCATCGAGGGTGAAAACGCCTACGGTCTGCTCAAAAGCGAAAACGGCGTCCACCGCCTGGTGCGCGTTTCCCCCTTCGACGCCAACGCCCGCCGCCAGACCTCTTTTGCCGCCATCGAGGTTATGCCCGAGATCGAGAACGACGACTCCATCGAGATCCGCGAGGAGGACATCGAGATGCAGGTCTACCGCGCCTCCGGCGCCGGCGGCCAGCACGTCAACAAGACTTCCTCCGCCGTCCGTCTGATCCATAAGCCCACGGGCATCGTGGTGGCCAGCCAGCAGGAGCGCAGCCAGTTCCAGAACAAGGACAACTGTATGAAGATGCTGCGCGCCAAACTGCTGGAACTGAAAGCCCAGCAGCACGCCGAAAAGATCTCCGACATCAAGGGCGTGCAGTTGAAGATCGAGTGGGGCAGCCAGATCCGCTCCTATGTGTTTATGCCCTACCAGATGGTCAAGGACACCCGTACCGGCTTTGAGACCAGCAACATCGACGGCGTTATGGACGGTGATCTGGACGGTTTCCTGAATGCGTATCTGACCCAGTTGGCCACCGGCGAATTGAAGAAGTAAGCAAACGTGACGGTTGAATGTCGCCCCGCAAGGGGCGACATCATTTTGGCGCGGCGGGCGCGGAATATCCCCCGTTTGGCGCAAAGAAAGGATTTGCGATGGATAACAAAAGATCTGCCGCCGGTGCGGCGCCTCAGGAAAATAAAATGGGCGTGATGCCGGTGGGCAAACTGCTGGCCAATATGGCGATCCCGATGATGATCTCTATGCTGTTTCAGGCGTTCTACAACGTGGTGGACAGTTACTTCGTCGGCAAGTTGAGCCAGGATGCCTTCAACGCCGTGTCTCTGGCCTTCCCGCTGCAAATGCTGACCATCGCCCTGGGCGGCGGCACGGCTGTGGGTATGAACGCGCTGCTCTCCCGCTCGTTGGGAGAAAAGCGGCAGGAGGCAGCCGACCGCGCCGCCAACACCGGCATTTTCCTCTTCCTCTGCAACGCGGTGTTCTTTGCCGTGGTCGGCCTGACCGTTGCCCGCCCCTTCTTTATGGCCCAGACCCGGAATATGGCCATCGTGGAATACGGCACGGCCTACATTATGATCTGCCTTGTGGGCTCCGTGGGCATTTTCGGGCAGTTTTGTATGGAGCGTCTGCTGCAATCCACCGGCCGGACCAACCTCGCTATGGCCACCCAGATCGTGGGTGCGGCTATCAACATCATTATGGACCCCATTCTGATCTTCGGCCTGTGCGGCTTCCCTCGTATGGAGGTTGCCGGCGCGGCGATGGCTACCGTGCTGGGTCAGATCGTGGCGGCGCTGCTGGCCCTGTACTTCAACTTGAAGCACAATCCGGACATCCACATCCGCTTGAAGGACATCCGCTGGCACGGCCCCACCGCCAGAGATATTTACAAGGTGGGCGTGCCGTCCATCATTATGCAGTCCATCGGCTCGGTGATGACCTTTACGATGAACCAGATCCTCATCGGCTTCACCGAGGCGGCCACGGCGGTGTTCGGCGCCTATTTCAAACTGCAAAGTTTCGTCTTTATGCCCATCTTCGGCCTGAACAACGGTATGGTGCCCATTGTCTCCTACAACTACGGCGCCGCCCGTATGGATCGCGTGAAAAAGACCATCCGGCTGACGGTGATCGTTTCCGTTTCCGTTATGACGGCGGGTATGCTGCTGTTTGAACTCGCGCCCGGCGCGCTGCTGAGCATCTTCACCCCCTCGGAGGAAATGCTGGCCATCGGCGGCACGGCGCTGCGCATCATCGGCGTGCATTTCCCCATCGCCGGCTTCTGCATCATTGCCGGCTCGGTGTTCCAGGCCATCGGCAACCCGGTACACAGCCTCATCACCTCTGTCTGCCGCCAGTTGGTGGTTCTGCTGCCGGCGGCGTGGCTGCTGGCACAGACGGGGCGGCTGGAACTGGTGTGGCTGGCCTTCCCGGTGGCGGAACTGATGAGCCTGCTGCTCAGCACCATTTTCCTCCGCAAGACCTTTCGCGCGGCAGACCAGCGCATCGCGCGGATGCAGGAATAACAAGCGACAGACCCCGGACGAGTTGTCCGGGGTCTGTTTTGCTTACTTTTTCAGAAATTCGTCGGGGTTGACCACCGCGCCGTCCTTTGTCACGGTGAAGTGCAGGTGGGGGCTCTGGGCAGACTCGGCGGGCGCCGTTGTTCCCACGGCGCCGATGATCTGTCCGGCGGATACGGAGTCCCCGGCCTTTACGGGGGGCACGGGTTGGAGATTGGCGTAGGTGGTCTGGTAGCCGCCGCTGTGTTCCAGCACCACCGTGGTGCCCATCA
>SVKT01000025.1 GCA_015068335.1 Oscillospiraceae bacterium
ATGAGTGGGTGCGCCGCCTGCTGGAAAATCAGGAGGGCGCTGACGCCGAGGAGTATATCCATTCCCTGAAGATCGATATGTTCGCCGACGAGGTGTTCGTGTTCACCCCCAACGGCGACGTGCAGAACCTGCCCGCCGGTGCGACGCCCATCGACTTCGCCTATGCCATCCACTCTGCGGTAGGCAACCGGATGGTGGGCGCCAAGGTCAACAACCGCATCGTCACCCTGGACTATGCGCTGAAAAACGGCGACATCGTGGAGATCCTCACCGCCAAGAACGCCAAGGGCCCCAGCCGCGACTGGATGAAGATCGCCAAGTCCAGCGAGGCCCGCAGCAAGATCCGCCAGTGGTTCAAGAAGGAGCGGAAAGAGGAAAACATCGGCAACGGTCGTTCTGCCTTTGAGTCGGAGTTGAAGCATATGGGCCTGACGTTGAAGGACGTCACCGCCCCGGAGGTGCTCAACGCTGTTTTGAAAAAGATGCCCTACGGCTCTCTGGAAGAAATGTACGCCGCCATCGGTTACGGCGGCTTCACCGCCCAGAAGGCCGTCAGCCGGATGCAGGGCGAGTTGCAGCGGCTCAACCGCAGTCAGCAGGCCGAGCAGTTGGCGGCCGAGGCAGCGGAAAACAAGACGAAGGAAGACGTTGCTCCCGCTCCCGTGCAAAAGCGCGTCAAGAGCGAGCAGGGCATCATTGTGGAGGGGCTGGACAACTGTCTGGTGAAGTTCTCCAAGTGCTGTACCCCCGTTCCCGGCGACAAGATCGTGGGCTTTATCACCCGGGGCTACGGCGTGTCCGTCCATCGCTGCGACTGCCCCAACGCTTCGGAGGAAAAGCGCTCCCAGCCCGGTCAGGAAGGCCGCTGGATCAATGTTTCCTGGGGCACGGACACCAACGACAATTATCCCACGGTGCTGGAAGCGGTGTGCAAGGACCGCAGCAATCTGCTGCTGGACATCTCCGCCGCCCTCTCCTCCACCAACACCTATGTACTGGGCTTCAATACCCGCAACACCGAGGACGGCTATGCCGTCTGCCGGTTGGAGATCCGCGTGAAAGACGAGCAGCAACTCCAAACCCTGATGAACAAACTGCACCAGATCTCCGGCGTGCTGAGCGTTTCTCGCCCGGCAGGATAAAAGGTCAAGGGGGAGCCTGCGCACCTGAGTTGAAGATATTACTTCATTGAAAGGAGCGATACAGATGAGAGAACCCGATTACAGAGGTACCGGTATCGCAGTAATCGTTATGGCTGTCTTACTGGCTATCGTTAACATTTTCCATTTCATCACTTGGGGATTTTAAATTACTCAATATAAAAGCCGCCAGCCCCGCCGGCGACATCGGTCACTGGTAAACGCCGCCTTGGATAGCCGTTGGCGCTTTATCGCCTTACGGATATCGCACACCCCTTGCGGGTGCAAGGCGGCTGAGTCGGGAAATTTTCGCCAGGTACACGCCCCGGCAAACGATGATTGAAAAGCATTCGCCTGTTGGCGAAGTGGGCTGTTTTTCGAAGAAGAAAGGAACTTTTGTTATGCGCGCTGTGGTCACCCGTGTGAAACGTGCCTCCGTTACCATTGACGGCCGCGTCAACGGCCAGATCGGAACGGGCTTCCTGATCCTGCTGGGGGTAGGCCCCGACGACACCGAAGAGACCGCCGTGAAACTGGCGGAGAAGATCTGCAATCTTCGCGTGTTCGAGGACGAAAACGGCAAAATGAACCGCAGCCTGGAACAGGTGGGCGGCAGTGTGCTGGTGGTTTCCCAGTTCACCCTGTACGCCGACACCTCCTCCCGCCGCCCCGGCTTTTCCGGTGCGGCGAAGCCGGAACTGGCCATCCCCCTCTATGAGCGGTTTATGCGGCACTGCCGCGACCGCGGCTTCGCTGTGGAGCACGGCGAGTTCGGCGCAGAGATGCAGGTGGACTCCTGCAACGACGGCCCCGTGACCATCCTGTTCGACACGGACAAGTAAGGAGCGCCTATGGACATCAAGATTTTGCAGGTGGGCCCGATCGGGACGAACTGCTACCTCCTCTGCGACGAAGCGGAGAAGAAATGCGCCGTGGTGGATCCCGGCGGCGACGCCCGGCAGATCCTTGCCGCGGTGGAGCGCACCGGCTGCACGCCCTGTGCGGTTTTCCTGACCCACGGGCACTATGACCATACCGGCGCGGCGGAGGAACTTTCCGCCGCCTGGCCCGGTGTGCCGGTGTATCTGAATCGGCGGGATCGGTATGAGGGCGATGCGTATTTGCAGCAACTCTTCCCCGTCGTGTCCGGCGCACAGGATTACGACGAGGGGGACGAATTTGCCGTGGGCGGTTTGACCGTCCGTGTGCTGGCCACTCCCGGCCACTCCGAGGGCAGCGTGACCCTGCGCTGCGGCGATGTGCTTTTCTGCGGCGACACCCTTTTTGCCGGGTCTATGGGCCGCACGGACTTTCCCGGCGGCTCGACGAAGAAGATTATGGCCTCCCTGCGCCGTCTGGGGGAACTGGAAGGCGATTTGCAGGTTCTGCCCGGCCATATGGAGCCGTCTTCTCTGGCGGCGGAGCGCCGCAGAAACCCCTATCTGATCGAAGCGATGCGCGGCTGACGAGGAAAGTTTATGAAACTGGTATTAAACGGACACGACGAGCGGTATATTGTGGAACAGAGCCTGATGAATCTGTTCCCCGGCGAAAAGCCCGTCTATGAGCCGATCCTGCCCGGAGATGACTGCTGGGCGGTGGTATCCGTGTCGGAAGCGGAAGGTCTCTGCGCCGTGACGGTGGAACTGTGCCAAAATGGCCGCACCGCTGTGGAGCGGCTGACCCATCCCCTCTCCGGCACCGAATTTGAACAGGAGGGACAGCGTCGCCACGCCGTTGCCCGCTGCTTTTTTCTGGCGGCGCAGACAGTCACCGGCGTCACGCCTCCGTGGGGTATGCTCACCGGCGTCCGCCCGGATAAGCCGGTGACCTGGGCGCTGGCGGAGGGCAAAACGCCGGAACAGGCCCGGCAGATGCTGGAACAGGACTATTTTGTGACCCCGTCCCGCGCCGCGCTGGCGTTGGAGACCGGTTCTGCGGCGCTGACCGCCGCGCAAAAACTGGGCCCGAAGGACATTGCCGTGTATGTGGGCATCCCCTTCTGCCCCACCCGCTGCTCCTACTGCTCCTTTGTCAGCCACAGCGTGGAGCGCAGTTTTGCGCTGGTGCCGCCCTATGTGGACGCCCTGGTGGAGGAGATCCGCGCCGGCGGCGAGATGGCGCGCCAGCAGGGCTTGCGCGTCCGCGCCTTTTATATGGGCGGCGGCACGCCCACTACCTTGACGGCCCGGCAGATGGACCGTGTGCTGACGACCTTTGAGGAGTCTTTCGACATCCTCCCCTGTGAGGAGATCACCGTGGAGGCCGGCCGCCCGGACACCATCACCGCCGAAAAACTGGCGGTACTGAAAAGCCACGGCGTCACCCGGGTCAGCGTGAATCCCCAGACGATGGAAGATCACGTGCTGCGCGCCATCGGCCGGTGCCACACCGCCGGAGATATCGAGCAGGCGATGGAACTGGTGGCGGCCTACGGCTTCCCCCACGTGAATATGGACCTGATCGCCGGATTGCCGGAGGATTCTCCGGAGGGCTTCCGTCGCTCGCTGGACCGTTGTCTGGCTTTCGGCACGGACAATGTCACCGTGCACACCCTTGCTCTGAAACGGGGCAGCCGCATCCTGACGGAGGGGCTTTCCATTCCCGACGGCACCGCCGTGGCGGAGATGCTGGCCTATGCCGAGCCGGTGCTGCGCCGCAGCGGCTACGCGCCCTATTACCTCTACCGCCAGAAGCAGATGTCCGGCAGTTTTGAGAACATCGGCTGGTGCAGACCCGGGGCGGAGTGCTGGTACAACATCTACATTATGTCGGAACTTTGTTCCATCCTCTCTTTCGGTGCGGGCGGATCCACCAAGATGGTGGAACCGGGCACCAACCGCATTGAGCGGGTGTTCAACCTGAAATATCCCAAGGAATACACCGAGCGGCCGGAAAAATGTCTGGAAAACCAGGCCGCCTTCGCTGACTTTTATCGAAATCTGTAACCGACCGGGCAGAAAGGAGCCGATGATATGCCGTATTCTCTGACACAACTGAACGAAGCCATCCGCACAGACCCCAGAGCCTTTGTGGAGGAATGTGACGCCGCCTACGCCAAAAAGGTGGAAACGGCGGCGGAAAAAATCGCGGAGCACCGGGGCGAATCCCGCATCATTCTGCTCTCCGGCCCGTCCGGCTCCGGCAAGACCACAACGGCGCTGAAAATCGAGGAACAACTGGAAAAGATGGGCATTGAGACCCACGCCGTGGCGATGGACAACTATTTCAATACCATCGACCCTGAAACGGCACCCCGCAACCGGGAGGGCGAGATCGACTATGAGTCCCCCTTCTGTCTGGATGTGGAACTGCTCAACCGGCACTTTGCTATGCTGGACCGGGGCGAGACCATCCACGTGCCCAAGTACGAGTTTGCCCGCCAGATGCGCTCCAATATCCTCTCCCAGCCCCTGCATCTGGGCGAAAACGAACTGGCGATTTTCGAGGGCATCCACGCCCTGAATGACATCATCGTGGGCAAGAATCCCCACGCCTTCAAACTGTATATCGCCGCCCGCAGCAACCTTGTGGACGACGACGGCAAGGTGGTGTTTGAGCATTCCTGGCTCCGCCTGTGCCGCCGTATGGTGCGCGACAATCTGTTCCGCGGCAGCGACGCCGCCGCCACGCTGAAAATGTGGCCCAACGTGCGCCGGGGCGAGAAACTGTACATCTCCCCCTACAAGGAAAACGCCCACATTATGTTCGACTCCTCGCTGGCCTTTGAGTTTGCTGTCATCAAACCCCTTGTGCTGCCTTTGTTGGAGGCCATCCCTGCCGGAAAGTACGCGGTGGTGGACGATATGCTGCGGGGCTTCGAGAAGATCGAGGCGCTGGACGAAAGTTATGTGGCGCCGGACTCTCTGGCAAGAGAGTTCATCGGCGGCAGTACCTACGACAACCATTGAGGACGGAGATCGGGAGGACGCGTATGAACGAAAAAATCAACGATCTGCTGGAACAGGTGCGCCGCGGCGCCGTGCGTGCCGGCGATGTGGCTGCCGATGCGGCGTACGGCGTTGGCAGGAAGGCCGGCGAACTGCTGAGCGTGGCGAAACTGAATATCCGCATTATGGACCAGAAGGCGGCCGTGAATCTGGCGATGCGCCAGTTGGGCGAACTGCTTTACGCCACCCATACCGGCGACCCCACCGAGTCCGAGGTGCTGCAAGCAAAACTGGAAGAGATCGACGCCTTGAAGGCGGAGATCGCCGCGCTGGAAGACCAGGTCCGCAAGGAAAAGGCGGCGCAGGTCTGCGCGGCCTGCGGCGGTGAGATCCGCACCGGCGACGCTTTCTGCCGGAGTTGTGGAGGAAAACTGTAATGGACGGCTACCGCTTTGAACAGTATCTGGAAAGCGCAGAGGCGCTGCGGCAGCGCCTGGGGGCATTCCGCCCCCGCGTGCTGCTGATTCTGGGCTCCGGCCTGGGCGCTTTGGGCGACGAAGTGGAAAACCCCGTCTTCATCCCCTATGAAGATGTGCCCCATATGAAGCATTCCACCGCGCCGGACCACAAGGGTCGGTTCGTGTTTGGCCGTCTGGCCGGGCAGGATGTGGCGGTGATGCAGGGTCGGCTCCACCCCTATGAGGGCTGGACCTTTGCCGATGCAGCCTATCCCGTGCGGGTGATGCGCCTGCTGGGCGCGGAGACGCTGTTTGTCACCAACGCCGCCGGCGCTGTCAACGAGACGTTTGCTGTGGGCGACCTGATGCTCATCACCGACCACATTAAATTTGCCCCCGCCAGTCCCCTGATCGGGCCCAATGTGGATGAGTTCGGCCCCCGCTTCCCCGATATAACCCACGCCTACGCCCCCCGCCTGCACGCAGTCGCCCGCGAAAGCGCGGCAGAACTGGACATCCCTCTGCGCCAGGGCGTGTATATGTACTTCGCCGGTCCCCAGTATGAAACCCCGGCGGAGATCCGCGCTGCCCGGATCCTGGGCGCCGATACCGTGGGAATGTCCACGGTGCCGGAGGTCATCACCGCCGCCCACTGCGGGATGGAGGTGCTGGGCTTCTCCCTGTGTACCAATATGGCTGCCGGCGTGCTGGATCAGCCCCTCTCCGGCGAGGAGGTCATCGCCGCGGGCGCGGCCGCCGCGCCCCGCTTTGCCGCGCTGGTGAAGCGCTGTCTGGAACGGGCGTGACAGAAGCGGGCGTATAACGGGCGTGCTGCCCGTGTGTCCCTGCGCATTTTGACGGAATTCGAGGTAATTGTTCGATGTCGAAGCAACCTAAAAAACAGTCCTTCCTCGGGGGCGCAGTCGTGCTGGCGGCGTCTGCGGCGGTAGTCAAACTGATCGGCGCCGTCTACAAGATCCCGCTGAACAACATTCTGGGCGAGGTGGGAAAAACCTATTTCCAGACCGCCTACGAGATCTATAACGTGCTGCTGACCATCTCCACTGCCGGTTTGCCGCTGGCCATCTCCAAACTCACCAGCCAGGCCCACGCCCAGGGACGGGAAAACGAAAAGCGCAAGATCTTCCGCACGGCCATCTGGCTGTTTTTGGGGCTGGGTCTCACCGGCTCCCTGCTGATGTTCTTCGGCGCGGAACAACTGGCGGCGTTCCAGAACAACTCTATGGCCTTCCTGCCCATCCGGGCGCTGGCTCCGGCGGTGTTCTGCGTGTGTCTGCTGGCCTGTATGCGCGGCTATACCCAGGGTCAGGGCAATATGACCCCCACCGCCGTTTCCCAAGTGCTGGAAGCGCTGTGCAAGGTGGGCATCGGTTTGCCGCTGGCGTGGTATCTGCTGCGGCTGGGCCGCGGACTGGACAGCGGCGCGGCCGGCGCCATTCTGGGCGTTACCGTGGGTACGGTGCTGTCGATGTTCTTCCTGTTCTGGTATCTGCTGCGCCACCGCGACACGGAAAAATCCCTGGACGTGCCGGCAAGCAGCGGAACGCTGATGAAAAAAATTCTGGCCATCGGCGTGCCCATCACGCTGAGCAACTCCGCGATGAGCATCATCACGCTGGTGGATACCAAGATCGTGCTGGGCCGTTTGCAGAGCGGACTGGGCCTGACGGAAGTGGCTGCCGCCGCCTTGAAGGGACAGTACAGTTACGCGATGGATATGGTGAATATGGTGGTGGCCTTTGCCTACCCCGTTACGATGAGCCTGCTGCCCGCGGCCTCCGCCGCCTTTGCGCGGAAGGATCACGCCGGCGCGGAGCGGATCATCTCCTCCGCTTTCCGGGTCATCATCATCCTCTCCCTCCCTGCCGGCGTGGGTCTCTCCGTGCTGGCCACGCCGATTATGAAACTGGTGCTGCCTGCCCAGCCGGAATCCGCACTGGCGGCAGGCCCCCATTTGCAGATCCTGGGCTTTGCCTGCATCCTCATCTTCCTGATGATCCTGACCAACGCCCTGCTGCAAACCTACGGCAAGGAACAGATCCCCATTTTCACCGTCATCGCCGGCGGTGTGACCAAGGTGGCGATGAACTACGTGCTGGTGGGCGATCCCGACATCAATATCCACGGCGCCCCCATCTCCACGTTGTGCTGCTACGGCGTCATCGTGGTGCTGAACCTGTTCTTTGTGTGGAAGTACTCCCCCAGAAAGCCGAAATACGTCCAGTTGTTCGCCAAGCCCATTCTGGCCTCCGTGCTGATGGGCGGCACCGCGTGGGCGGTATACGGTTTTACCTTCCGCTTCCTCTCCGGCCACAGCGAATACGGCGCCAATGCCATTGCCGTTATGGTGGGCATCTGCGCCGGTGTGGTGGTGTACGGCGTTTTGATCATCGCGCTGCGCATTTTGCGTGCGGAGGATCTCCGCAGTATGCCAAAGGGCGAAAAACTTATTAAATTTTTGCACTTAAAGTGAGAAATCCAGTAATATCAAGGGTTTTCGTGTGAAAAATCCTTGCAAAGGCAGGCATTGTATGGTAAATTTTCAATGTAAGAGCCGGTACGGCTGGGATGATTTTTTGGAGATTATGCGCCTTCTGCGCAGCCCCGGCGGTTGTCCGTGGGACGCAGAGCAGACCCACACCTCCATCCGCAGAGAGTTTCTGGAAGAGACTTACGAGGTGCTGGATGCGCTGGATCGGGACGATCCCGCCGCGATGTGCGAGGAATTGGGCGACATTCTGATGCAGGTTGCGTTCCATACCCAGATCGAGCGGGAAGCCGGCCGCTTCACGATGGACGATGTGGTGGACGGCATTGCGCAAAAGATGGTCTACCGCCACCCCCACGTCTTTGGCGGCGAACTGAAAGCCGATAACACCGAGCAGGTGCTGGTGAATTGGGAAGCCCTGAAACGCAAGGAAAAAGGGCAGGCCTCCACGGCGGACGCCATCGAGGCGGTCCCCCATACGCTGCCTGCCCTGTGGCGTGCCGAAAAGATCCAGAAAAAGACCGCCAAGGCCGGCTTCGATTGGGGCAGCCCCATCGGTGCGCTGGAAAAGTTGGAGGAGGAGATCCGCGAACTGCGCCAGGCGCTGGAACGCGGCGAGAGCGCCGACGTCCCCCACGGCATCCGCGAGGAAGTGGGCGACGTGCTGTTCATCGCCGCCAAACTGGCGCAGATGCACGGCGTGGACCCCGAAGAGGCGCTGCATCTGGCCTGCGACAAGTATGAACGCCGCTTCCGCAGAGTGGAAACCGCTGCCGACAAGCCGCTGAGCGAATACACGGAAGCGCAGTTGGTGGAATTCTGGGTGAAAGCCAAGGAAATCGAGTCTTAAACGCAATGCGCGTTAAGAATAACTTTGCAAACAAAAGAATTTTATAGGAGGAATCACCAATGAACAAAGCCGAACTGATCAATGCTGTTGCTGCCGCTGCCGACGTTTCCAAGAAGGACGCCGAGGCCGTGATCTCCGCCACTCTGGACGCCGTTACCGCTGCTCTGAAAGACGGCGACAAGGTCCAGTTGGTTGGCTTTGGTTCTTTCGAGGTCAAGAAGCGCGCCGCCCGCATCGGCCGCAACCCCAAGACCAAGGAGACCATCGAGATCCCCGCTTCCGTCGTGCCCGTGTTCAAGGCCGGCAAGGCTCTGAAAGACGCCGTTTCCAAGTAATTACCGATTAAGAGAAAGAGAACTGCCGGCACGAAAGTGTCGGCAGTCTTTCTTCCGCAGAAAGGAGCCCAGAATGCGTCTGGACAAGTATCTGAAAGTCTCCCGCCTCATCAAGCGGCGCACCGTGGCCAACGAGGCCTGCGACAACGGGCTGGTCACCGTCAACGGCCGCGCCCAGCGCGCCTCTTACGAGGTGAAGCCGGGGGATCGCATCTCCCTGTCCTTTGGTGCGCGCACGCTGACGGTGGAGGTGGTCTCCGTGCAGGAGACCGTGAAGCAGGCCGACGCCGCCACCCTTTACCGGGAGATCCGGGAGGAATAATCCCGCCTCCCCCGCCATATAGTGTGGACGGAGGGAGGGACGAACTATGAACGAGTACAACACGGCGCCCCGCAGCGCGCACCGGCTGGAACTGACGGGCCGGGAACGGCTGATCGTCTCCGGCGTGGAGGATGTGGCGCGCTTTGATGAAACGGGCATCGTTATGACCACGTCCGCCGGGACGCTGGTGGTGACCGGCGAGGGGCTGCACATCGGCAAACTGTCGCTGGACGGCGGCGAATTGCAGGTGGACGGCCGGATCGACTCCGTTGCCTACGAGGACGACGGACTTGCCGCCGGCGGCTTTTTCAGCCGGCTGTTCGGGGGCGGCTGATGGGCGTCCGGGTCTCCGAACAGTTGCTGGCTTTTGGGCAGTCCATTTTGCTGGGGCTCTCCGCCGGCTTGCTGTATGACCTGCTGCGCACCGTGCGGCTTCGGCTGCCCCGCAGCACGGCGGTGCTGGACGGCCTCTACTGCCTCTGCGTGGGTGCGGCGGCCTTTTTGTTTCTGCTGCGCCGGGGCTCCGGGGAGTTGCGGGGCTTTATGGCGCTGGGCGGCATAGGCGGCGCCGTGGTGTTTTTTTGCGCCCTTTCCCGCCCGCTGCGGCCCGTTTGGGAGTTCTGGGCGGATATCGTGACAGAATGGCTGCGTCTGCTGGCGTTTCCTGCGGTGGTGTGCCGGTCGATTTTGAAAAAAGCGGTGCAGCAGGCGAAAAAGTTCTTTTATTTTGCGCGGAAATGCTATACAATAGGAAAAAATGGGAGCAAGTGTGCTTTTTACAAAGGAGGCCCTTATGGCACAGCAGCGGAAAACCACAAAAAAGAAGCCCCGCGCCGGCTCCGGCGTGATGACCACGCTGGCCATTCTGGTGCTTCTGGCGGCCATCGGGTGGAAACTGTTCGACCTGCAAGGTCAGTTACAGGACGCCCGGGCGGAAAAAGAACACTACGAGGAACTGGTGGACGCGAAGCAGGCGGAAAACGACGCCCTGACGGCGGACATTGAAGAGGGCCTCACCCCCGGAAAAATTGAGGAACTTGCCCGCAACCTGCTGAATCTGGTGTTGCCGGACGAGTACGTGTTCCACGACATCAGCAACTGACGGCTGACGGCGCAACATTTTGGAAGGAGAAACAGAAAACAGTATGGAGCTTCAGGTTGGGAGCATTCTGGAAGGCAAAGTGACCGGCATCACCAAATTCGGCGCATTCGTTGCGCTGGAAGGCGGCAAGAGCGGTCTGGTACATATTTCGGAGGTGGCAAACACCTTCGTCAGCGATGTGAATGACTTTTTACAGGTGGGGCAGACCGTTACGGTTATGGTGCTGTCCGCCGAGCCGGGAAAGATCAATCTTTCCATCAAAAAGGCGCAGCCCCGGGAACAGCGCGGCGGCGTTCGCCCCGCAAGAAGCGAAGGCAGCAGCGCGGCGCCCAGGCCGGCGTCCCAGCAGCGGACCTTTGTCCGCGCCCCCCAGCAGACCCATCCCCAGACTGCCGACCAGTCCTTTGAGGACAAGCTCAAACAGTTTCTTTCCTCCTCCGAGGGAAAAATGGCCGAATTGAACCGCAGCATCGACGGCAAGCGGGGCGGCGGCCGCAGAAGAAGATGACCCGAAGAGACCGCCTCGGCGGTCTCTTTTTTGCATAAAAAAGAGCCGCCCTTGCAGGCGGCCCAAACGGGTGGGATATTGGAAAGCTTCCTGCGTCAGTATAACATACCGCGGGGACGAGCCTTGTCGAAAGGTGTGACCTTGAATAAATTGTAAAACTTATCCAGTTTTCTCTATGCAAACCCAAAAAGGTGTGGTATACTTACACAAAAGAGAGGAGCCGCCTCTCTGCCACACGAAAGGAGCGATCTCTATGAAGTATACCTACGCCTGCAAAAAAGTTTCTCTGAACGATTCCATTAAGGAATATGCCGAGAAGAAGATCTCCAAACTGGACCGGTATTTCCGTGAGGAGGACACCACCGCATTTGTTACTTTCGCAGTGGAAAAAGACCACTTGTGCTCCGTGGAGTTGACCATCCGCGGCGGCGGCACACTGTTCCGCGCCCAGACCCAGGAGCCCGACGGCGATATGCGGGGCGCGGTGGACGCGGCTGTAAACTATATCGAGCGCCAGATTCTGAAAAACAAGACCCGCCTGTCCAAGCGCCTGCGCAGCGAGGGATTCCCCGCCCCCGCCGTACCCGACGATTTCGAGATCGCCGAGGAGAAGGAGTTCAACATCGTCCGCACCAAGCGCTTCGCCGTGAAGCCGATGAGCACGGAGGAGGCCATTTTGCAGATGAACCTGCTGGGCCACGATTTCTTTGTGTTCCGCAGCAGCGAGGACGACAGCCTCTGCATTGTCTATCAGCGCAAGGCCGGCGGCTACGGCCTCATCGTCACCGACGAAGAGGAGTAAAGAGTAAAATGAAAAGAGGACCGCACCGCGGTCCTCTTTTTTTGCGAAAATCAGGCGTTTTCCTGATCGACGGAATACATATGGGCGATCAGGTCCAGCAGTTTGTTGGCATAACCCCACTCATTGTCATACCAGGCGATGAGTTTGACGAAGTCATCGTCCAGCATAATGCCGGCGGTCTCGTCAAAAATGCAGGTTTCGCTGAAACCGGTCAGGTCGGAGGAGACCACCTGGTCGCGGGTGCAGGTGATGATGCCCTTCATACTGTTCTTGGAGGCGTTTTCCATCGCCACGCAGACGTCGTGGTAGGTGGCGGGCTGGATGAGGCGGGCGGTCAGATCCACCACGGAAACGTCGTTGGTGGGGACGCGGAAACTCATACCGGTCATTTTGCCCTGCAACTCCGGAATGACCCGGCCCACGGCCTTGGCGGCGCCGGTGGAGGAGGGGATGATATTGCCCAGCACGCTGCGGCCGGTGCGCCAGTCGCGGCCGGCACGGGCGTCAACGGCCTTCTGCTTGGCGGTGGCGGCGTGGATGGTGCTCATCAGCGCCTGCTTGATGCCGAAGGTGTCGTTGATGACCTTGGTCATCGGCGCCAGACAGTTGGTGGTGCAGGACGCGTTGGAGACCACCGTCATATCCGACGTGTAGGTCTTGTGGTTGACGCCCATAACAAAGGTGGGGGTAGTGGTGTCCTTGGAGGGGGCGGACAGCACGACCTTCTTCGCGCCGTTGTTCAGGTGAACGCAGGCTTTCTCCATAGAGTTGTACACGCCGGTGGATTCGATGATGTACTCGGCGCCGCAGTCGTCCCAGGGGATCAGAGAGGCGTCGCTTTCGCTGTACACGCGAATTTTCTTGCCGTTGATGATGAGGTGGCGGTCATCGTGCTCCACATTGCCCTGGAATGTGCGGAACACAGAGTCATACTTCACCTGATATACCATATAGTCGAGATCTGCGTTGCGCAGATTGATGCCGCAGATCTGATAACTGCTGCTGCCCCGTTCGAGCATAATGCGCAGCGCCACGCGACCGATACGACCGAAACCGTTGATACCAACTTTAATTGCCATATTCCGCATCCTTCCGGACCCCGATATTTTTCTGTTTCCGCTGGGGTCAATCACAGTATAGCACCCCTTTTCGCAAAATTAAATTCTTTTTACGCAAAAATTACGCAGAATTTCAAGGTTTTTTCTTGGGCGGTTTGCACACAACCGGGCCGTATTCGACCGCTTTCGACAAAATCCTTGTTTTTGTCCCGGCTTTTTGTTATCCTATTGGTGGCAGAGGCAGGCTTTTCCTCGGTTGGGGGGAGGGGCTGCCGCAAATGCTAGAAATCGAGTGAGCCGCGGCTTGCGGCGCAGGAAAGGAGCGTTCCATGAATCCGGAAGAAAACCGGCTCTCTGCGCTGTTTCCCGATGTGGCAGCGCAACTGCGCGCCGCATTGAGCAATCTGCATATGGTTGCCCAGCAACTGGTGCCGGAAGAGCGGCGGGAGCAGGATCCGCTGCTGGACGCCAAGGCCGCGCTGCTGGATCAAAGTTATTATCAGATGCTGCGGCTGGTGAACGGACTCTCCGCCTCCGCCTGCCTGACCAGCGAGGAGCCCTTTGCGTTGCAGGACCGCGATCTTGTGGAACTGGTGGGCACCATCTGCGAGCGCGCCGGAGATCTGGCGCCGCTGCTGGGGCTGGAACTGCGCTTTGTCTGCGCGCCGGAGCGTCTTATCTGCGCCGTGGCGCCGGATATGCTGGAACAACTGCTCTACCATCTGCTGTCCAATGCGTTCAAATTTACGCCGGCCGGCGGCACCGTCACCGTGGAACTGCAAGTGAAGGGAAAACAGGTGCAGTTGGCTGTGGAGGACACGGGCCGCGGCATTTCCGAGGATCGCCTGGAAGCCCTGTTTGACCGCTATTTGCAGGCGGGGCAGCGGGATCCCGCGCCCCACGGGCTCGGCTTGGGTCTTGCGCTGTGCCGCCGTATTGCGGAGGGGCACGGCGGTGCGCTGATGGCCTCGTCCAAAGAGGGAAAGGGCAGCCGCTTCGTGCTGGCACTGCCCAATCGGCAACTGGGCGGCAACGTGTCCGACGTGAGTTTCGACTACGCCGGCGGGTTCAACCGCACGCTGCTGGGTCTGGCAGACGCGCTGCCGCCCAAGGCATTTCTGGTGCGCTATCAGGATTGATACCCGTTTGACCGCAGGAAACCCCTGCGGTCAAAGTTTTTGTTTTCATTTTTCGGCGGATGGGGTACAATACCCCTGAACAGGAAGGGAGGGAGACCGTGAGCGAACACGTATTTGTAGGTATGAGCGGCGGCGTGGACAGTTCTGTGGCGGCGGCCTTGCTGCTGCACGCGGGGTGCCGGGTGTCCGGCATCAATGCGCGGATGCTGGGCGGCGTTGCCGAAACCGGCGGCGCCTGCGGTTCCCAACGGGACACAGAGGACGCCGCTGCGGTGGCGCGCCGGTTGAGGATCCCGTTCTATGCCGTGGATCTCTCCGAACCCTTCCGGGAGACCGTCATCCGGAATTTCATCAGCGAATATGAGCAGGGGAGAACCCCGAATCCCTGCGCTGTGTGCAACCGCTATGTCAAGTTCGGCGCGCTGCTGGATCAGGTCACGGCGCTGGGCGGCGACGCCATCGCCACCGGACACTACGCCCGGGTGCGCTTTGACGAGACCTCCGGCCGCTATCAACTACTGCGGGGCGCGGACCGGAAAAAGGACCAGAGTTACTTCCTCTATGCCTTGACGCAGGCGCAACTTGCCCGGGTGCTCTTTCCTTTGGGTGGACTGGAAAAACAGCAGGTACGCCAAATCGCGGAAGAACTGGGACTGGTCAACGCCGCCAAGCGGGACAGCCAGGACATTTGCTTCGTGCCCAACGGAAAATATGCGGAGTTTATTGAGCAGAGCGCGGGAAAAACGTTCCCGGCCGGTGAATTTCTGGACGAGAACGGGCGGGTGCTGGGTCGGCATAAGGGCATCATCCGCTATACCCTCGGCCAGCATAAGGGGCTGGGCCTGTCCACGGAAACGCCCCTGTATGTGCTGGGAAAAAACGCGGCGGACAATACCGTCCGCCTGGGGCCGGACAGCGCCCTGTGGAGCCGCAGCCTGACGGCGGAGCAGATGAACTGGATCGCCCTTGCGGACTTGACGGCACCGATCGCTGTGACCGTGAAAACGCGCTACACCCAGCAGGAGGCTGCCGCAGTAGCAGAACCGCTGTCCGGCGGCCGCGTGCGGGTGGTATTCGACGAACCTCAGCGCGCTGTGACGGCCGGTCAGGTCGTGGTGCTGTACGACGGGGAGACCGTGGTGGGCGGCGGTATCATATGTGATGCACAATAAAAGCGGGACGCCGCACGTGCGGCGCCCCGTTCTTATCGGTCACTGCAAGACCAGCCGTCCTGAAAAATCAGATCATCCACATCCCCCGTTGGGCCTACGTAAGGTTTCATCTCTGTTTCCTCCTTTGCAATTTGTCTCCCTGCCAGTATATGCCGGACGGGGCGAGAAGTTTCGCGAAGAAGGACGGAAAATCACGTCACAAAGTGTCGACAGAAATTTTTTGTTTTTGTGCCCGGTGGACTTGACGAGTCGGCGAATCTGTGCTATTCTAATCAATGCCGATATGCTGCCGGTGTGGTGGAATGGTAGACACAGGAGACTTAAAATCTCCCGGTAGCGATACTGTACCGGTTCGAGTCCGGTCACCGGCACCAAAGTTTATATCGCGGAGTAGAGCAGTTGGTAGCTCGTCGGGCTCATAACCCGGAGGTCGCAGGTTCAAGTCCTGTCTCCGCAACCATAAAAGTCCTGAAATCGCAAGATTTCAGGACTTTTCTTTTGTTTTCTGCCCCAAAAGGTTCT
>SVKT01000026.1 GCA_015068335.1 Oscillospiraceae bacterium
AGGAACGATCAGGCTGCGCAGTTTGATGGGAGCGTACCCAACGGCATACTGCACTGCGTGTCCGGCTTCGTGAGCGGCGACACCCACGGCTGCGATGGTTGCTGCACCATACACACCTTCGGAAAGGTAGATGGTGTTGTCTTTGGGGTTGTAGTGATCGGTCAGATTGCCGCGGACGCTGCGAATGGCCACATCATACACGCCGTGTGCCTTCAAAACCGCTTCGGCGGCCTGGGCACCGGTGAGACGGCGGTGATTGCTGACCCCGCTGTAACGCCGGAAGTTTCCGCTGACCTGCAACTGCGCCCAGGCGGAAAAAAGCATCACAGGGATCAGCAGCAGAACGTAGATGTTGTTGGCGAGAAAATCGCCATAGCCATAGGAATAATAAGGCATAGTATTCCTCGATTCGAATGATTTCAAACGGTGATGGGATGCCCCAGCAGATACGCCGCTGCGGCCATCCGCTTTCCGCCCTCTGCCTGCAATTCGGTGATATACAGGCTGCGCCCGTCGCCGCAGGCGACCTCGATCCCCTGCTTTCCGGCGGAGAGGATCGTGCCGGGGGCTTTTTCAGTATTTCCACCCGGAGCGGTTTTATAGATCTTGAATTTGGTGTCCGCCAGTTCAGCGGCGGCACAGGGCCACGGAATCAGGCCGCGCACCTGACAATTGATCTCACGGGCGCTGCGATTCCAGTCGATCGGAGACATTTCCCGGGAGAGCATTGAGGCGTAGGTGTGCTTTTCGTGATCCTGCGGTGTGCGGGTGGCCGTCCCATCTGTCAGCGCCATTACGGTTTCACTGAGTGCTTCGGCGCCAAGGGCTGCCAGCCGTTCCGTCAGCGCAAGGGCGTCCTCGTCCTCGCCGATGGGGGTGGTTTTCTGGTGAATAATGTCGCCGGCGTCCAGTTCCTTCGCCATATACATAATGGTCACACCGGTTTCGGTAAGACCGTCCAGAATGGCCCAGTTGATGGGGGCTGCGCCGCGATAGGCCGGCAGCAGGGACGAATGGACATTGATGGAGCCGTACTTGGGATAGTTCAGCAGGTCTTCCGGCAGGATCTTGCCGTATGCGGCAACCACGATCAATTCCGGCTTCAACTGCTCCACAATGCCCATAGCCTCGCCGTCGCGGGCCTTTACGGGTTGGAAAACGTCCAGATTCTGCGTCAATGCATATTCCTTTACAGGTGTAGGCTGCATCTTGTGTCCGCGGTTTTTAGGCTTGTCGGGCTGGGTAATAACGCCGCAGATGTCATGTCCATCCTCCACGAGTCGCTTCAAAGAGGCAACGGCAAAGTCCGGCGTTCCCATAAACAGGATCCGCATACGATCACTCCTCTTCTTCTGCGTCGCGGAAATATTCCGCCACTTCCTCGTCGGAGAGGAAACGGTCGATATGTTCGGTATACAGATGGCCGTCCAGATGCTCGATCTCGTGGCAGAACGCGCGGGCGCCAAGCCCCTCAGCCTCCGCCTCAAACCAATCGCCGTAGCGGTCCTGGGCGCGGACGCGCACCACGTTGGGGCGGGTCACGATGCCCCACTTTCCGGGGACACTCAGGCAGCCTTCCAGACCGGTCTGCTCCCCGCTCTGGGCGATGATCTCGGGATTGATCAGTTCCAGATAGGTTTCGTTTTCCTCGTCCAGCACCAGGCACAGGCGGCGCAGAACGCCCACCTGGGGTGCCGCCAGACCGGCACCGTTGGCGTTTGCCAGCGTTTCAGCCATATCGTCCAGCAGGGTGTGCAGGCGG
This sequence comes from Oscillospiraceae bacterium, assembly GCA_015068335.1. Lineage (GTDB taxonomy): Bacteria > Bacillota > Clostridia > Oscillospirales > Oscillospiraceae > Oscillibacter. Next base: position 1,763 of record SVKT01000026.1, read on the forward strand.
GAATTAAAAGCGGTCACGGGGCGGCAGACCTTGTTCAGGCACTCATCGCCCTGCTCCACAATCTTTCGTAATGCCATATTGATTGCCTCCTTGACTGTTCAGTCCATTACGTTACAGTCTATAAAAATATTCTGTCCGCGGTTTGCGCGGTCATTTGCAAATTCTTTCAGCAGCCAACTGAGTTTGTCCCGGGTGTCCTTGTTGTTCTTCCCAACCAGCGTACAGCGGTAGCGGTAGCGGTTGTTCAGTTTCAGAATGGGAGTTGGAGCAGGCCCGAGGATTTCTGTTTCGTCATCACGGAACAGATGCCTGAGGTGTTCCCGTACAAGGGCCGAGGAACGCAGCACAGCCCCTTCCTCCGTACCGGATACCGTCACCGTAAAGATGTCGGCAAAGGGCGGATAGCGGCGCAGGCGGCGCATCCGGCTCTCGCTTTCGTAGAAGCGTGCGTAGTCCTGGTTCGCAGCGCACTGAATCACGTCGTTATCCGGCGTATAGGTTTGGATCACGGCACGCCCCAGTTTGCCGCCGCGTCCTGCCCGCCCAACGACCTGTGTCAGCAGATTGAAGGTGCGTTCGGCAGCGCGGTAATGATCCAGATACAAAGACGTGTCTGCGGAAAGCACGCCCACAAGGGTCACATTCTCAAAATCCAGGCCCTTGGCCACCATCTGTGTGCCAAGCAGGATGGGGATCTGTTCGCGGTCAAAGCGTTCCAGCAGCGCGCGGTGACCGCCGGCTGCGGTGTCTGCGTCCATACGCAGGATCCCGGCCTCCGGGAACAACCGGCGCAGTTCCTCCTCCACCTTTTGGGTGCCGGAGCCGACGCGCTTCATAATGCCGCCGCAGGCTGGACAAGTATCCGGCGTGCGCTCGGAGTGCCCGCAGTAGTGGCACATCAGCCGCTCGTTGGCGGAATGATAGGTCAGCGGTACGCTGCATCGCGGACATTCGGGAACGTGGCCGCACTCTCCGCAAAGCAGCATTCTGCTGCTGCCGCGGCGATTCAGAAACAGAATGCTCTGTTCGCCGCTGGCAATATTTTTCGCAAGTTCCGATTGCAGGACTTCCCCGATCAAGCCGGGATTTCCGCGGCGGATCTCCTGCCGCAGGTCTGCGACAGTCACCTGGGGCAGCGCGTTTTCGTTGTAACGGTTTCGCAGCAGGGCCTTTTGATACAGCCCCTGCTCTGCTGCCCAGGCGGTTTCCACCGCAGGGGTAGCGGAGCCGAGAAGCAGAGTCGCGCCCTGCTTGGCGCAGAGGTACTTTGCGATCTCTCTGGTGTGGTAGTGGGGGGCGTTTTCCGATTGGTAACTGCCCTCCTGCTCCTCGTCCATAATGATAAGGCCGAGGTTTTGCAGTGGAGCGAAAATTGCGGAGCGGGTGCCGAGGACGACTTTGACCTCTCCCCTCTTGATGCGTTTCCACTGGTCGTACCGCTCGCTCATACGAAGGGAACTGTGGAGCATTCCCACTTCCCTGCCAAAGTAAGAGGTAAATTTCTGCATCATCTGCGGGGTCAGGACGATTTCCGGCACCAGTACGATGGCGGTTTTACCCTGTTTCAGGACCTCCTGCACAAGACGCAGGTAGACCTGGGTTTTTCCGCTGCCGGTCACGCCGTGCAGCAAGATGGCCTCACCCTTCTGCCGCTGTACCAGGGAAAGGATGGACGCGAAGGCGGCATCCTGTTCCTCGTTCAGTCGGATGGGGGCGCCGGGGGAAGTTTCTTCCGGCAGAGGCACACGCAGTTCCTCCTCTTCCGTCAGAGAAAGAATACCCAACTTTTCCAGCCCCCGTAAGGAATGCATAGATGCACCGGTGAAATAGCAGATGTCCGCAGCGGATGCCCTGCCGGTGGTGGAGAGAAAACGGATGATCTCATAGCGCATCGGTGCAGAACGCTTCTGCGCCGCGGTGATCGCAAGGGCATCTCCGGTGTCGGCGATCAGGGAAGCGACCCAGCGGGTCTTATCATTGATCTTCCGCTTGGCGCTGGTCTCACAGTTGACAACACCGGCTTTCTGCAACTTTTTCAGCGTGCGCTCCACCTCGTCGCCGCAGGCGTTTCGCAACACATCCAGATCTGCCTTCCCTCCGGAAGAAAACAACACATCCAGCACAGCGGGGGCCTGTTTGATCCCGGAAGCAGCGGCATCTGCCGCAGCGCGGTCCATTCCCGCCTCTGTAAGTTGCCAGATCTCGCGGAAGCGATACCATAAGCCGGCGGGCAGAATGGTTTTCAGCGCCTCGAACAAGGTGCAGAAGTACCGCTGACGCATCCACAGTGCCAGTGCGATGCCGTCACTGTCCAGAATGGGTGCGTCATCCAGCACGGATTCCAGCGGTTTCAGGCCGGGGCGCTTCTCGCCCTCGTCGTTCCGGGCCAGCACAAAACCTTCCGATTTCCGATTGCCCTGCCCGAAAGGCACGATCACCCGCACGCCGGGAACGGCGGATTGGAGAAGCGCGTTGGGCACAAGATAGTCATAGGGCTTGTCGATGGCGTAGGGCGCGGCACTGACAGCCACTTTTACGATGACGGCGTGTTCCAAGCCTTGCCCTCCTTTGCGGATGAATTAGAAGAAGATCAGGCCTGAATGGTCAGATCCATATTGCTGGCGTCCAGTTTGCCGTCCGCCACTTCGTTGATGGCCAGGGTGACGGGCTTTTCAGTCAGGCGCTCGCCGCGATCCTCTGCGGTCTCTGCGATCTGACGGGCACGGCGTGCCACCACGTTGACCAGCATATAGCGGTTGGGGACATAACTGGTGAGTTTGTTCATAGCGGGATAGAGCATCATAATCCATTACTTCCAATCTGCCTTACGGCTAAAATTTTTATGAAATCGGTTACTTAGTATCGATCAGTGCGATCCGTTCGTTGGCCTTGCAGTGCTCGGCGGTCATAATGGCTTCCAGTTCGGCAACGGCGGATTCCACGGTATCGTTGATCACGAGATAGTCATAAGTGTGAGCGGTCTGGAACTCTACCTTGGCGCGCAGCAGACGCTTCTGGATCTTCTCCGGCGCATCAGTGCCGCGGGCGGTCAGGCGGCGTTCCAGTTCTTCCCAACTGGGGGGCGCAATAAAAATGCGGACGGTCTCGGGGCGTTTGGCGATCACCTGAGTGGCGCCCTGAACTTCAATGTCCAGGATCACGTCCCGGCCTTCGTCCATCGCCTGATCCACGTACTTTTTGGGTGTTCCGTAGAAGTTTCCCACAAATTCTGCGTATTCCAGAAACTCATCCTGGGAGATCCAGGAGCGGAAGGTGTCGGCGTCGATGAAATGGTAATGGACGCCGTCGATCTCGCCGGGACGGGGCTGGCGGGTGGTGGCGGAAACGGAGAAATAAATGTCCTTGTGTTTATTCAGCAGTGCGGTCAGCACGGTGCTTTTTCCAACGCCGGAGGGGCCAGAGACCACAAAACACTTTCCTGTTGTACTCATACGCGTTCCTCCTCCCCGCTTCCTCCGGTGCGAAGGCTGAATTTTTCCGGCGGCAGCGCCGACAAAATCACGTGGTCGCTGTCCATAATGAAGATAGACGCCGTTTTGCGGCCGTAAGTAGCATCGATCAGCATTCCCCGTTCCCGGGTCTCCTGCACCATACGTTTGATGGGGGCGGAGTCAGGGCTGACGATGGCAACCAAGCGTTCTTCGGACACCATATTTCCAAACCCGATGTTGATGAATTTCATAGTGTCACTCCACGTTCTGCACCTGTTCGCGCATTTTTTCCACTTCGGCTTTCAGGCCGATCACCACCTGTGCGATGGCAACATCGTTGCACTTGGAGCCGATGGTGTTGGATTCGCGGTTGACCTCCTGGATCAGGAAGTCCATCTTCCGTCCCATCGGCTCGTTGGACAGCAGCATCGTGCGCAGTTGTGCCACGTGGCTGCGCAGGCGCACCGTCTCCTCGTCGACGGCCACCTTGTCCGCGTAGATGGCGGCCTCGGTCAGGATCCGCTGGGGATCGATGGTGGTGCTTTGCAGCACCTCCTGCATACGGGCCGTCAGTTTGGCACGGTATTCTGCCACGGTTTCCGGAGAGCGGGCCTCGACCTGGGTGGTGTACTGCTCGATGGCAGTCAGGCGGTTGCCGATGTCTTCCGCCAGTTTTTCACCCTCTGCGGCGCGCATCGCATTGTAAGCGTCCAGCGCCTGATCCAGCACGGCACACAGGTCGGCGCTGACGGTTTCCAGATCCTCGTCGGCCTTGGTGACGGTGAGAACGTCGGGATAGCGGGAAAGTTGCTCCGGCGTAACGTGTGCCGCCGTGCCGCAAACCTGGGCCAGTTCCTGCAATGCCGCGGCATACTGGGCGGCCAGTTCCTGGTTGACGGTCACCTTCGCCACATCCGCTGCGGAAGCGTCCACGGAGATGAACACATCCACCTTTCCCCGGGAAATTGCCTGCTGGACGTGCTGTTTCACAGCGTCCTCGGCAAAGGTATACAGGCGGGGCATCTTCACGGTGCAGTCCAGATACCGGTTGTTGACGGAACGGACCTCAACGGTGATGTCGCGTTTGTTTCGTGTTTCTTTTGCCCGGCCATAGCCGGTCATACTTTTGATCACGTTTTCTTCCTCCCTTGTATCGGATCAGCAGCAGAAAATCCATCCGCCGCCGCTCAACAAATAGGCCGCACAGCAAAGGGGCAGGCAGGGGCTGGGCGCACATTGTTCTGTGCCGAAAATACCGCCGCTCGGCCGGTAGGCCGATTGTGTGCCTTGTTCCATAAATTCCAGCGCCTGCCGGTATTCCGGATTTCCCGGCTCCATCTGGCAGGCAGTCTGATAATACCGCTTTGCCTCGTCCATCCATCCGCGCCGATAGCATACCGCTCCGCGCAGGAAGTTCCATTCGGCGTTGTGGTCGCTGTAATTGGCCAGCAGCGCCTCTGCGCGGCTGATGTTGCCGCTTTGAATGGCAATACGCACCTGTTGCAGAACAGAACTGCCGGAGGCGGAATACCCGCCGTAATATCCGCCGTATGCGCCGGAATGGGCAGGGCCTGTCCCGCCGGTGGCACGACCGCCGCTGCGCATCTTTGTGATCTGTTCGTAGGCGGCGTTGATGTCTTTCATCTTCTCCTGCGCCAGATCGGCCAGTGGATTGTCGTGATAATTGTCGGGATGGTATTTCCGTGCGAGGTCCCGGTATGCTTTTTTTACTTCTTCATCCGAGGCGCTTTCGGTAATACCGAGGATCTGATAGGGATCGTTCATGAAGGCTCCTTACTTCTCTTTCTGACGGCGCTTTTTTGAAACGTTCCGTCCAGAACAGATTTTCCAACCTGGAACAGGCCGGTATAAAGGGTGCTGGATAATAACGGGGTCCACGCGCCGAAGTCCCAGAGTTCAAAGGCGGTGGTGAGCATATGGATGGAGTGATCCAGCGTAGCGGCAAATTCGCGGCGTGCTTCGCTTGTCCAGACGCCGTCGGGCAATTCAAACCGCAGAAGAACGGGATTGTAATTTCCCGATGCCGCATCTTCTTTCAGGTCGTCCGCTGCGTCCACCAGATAGATCCATCTGCCCAGATGATACAGCATCTGCCGCAGAACGCGCCGCCGGACGGGGGCTGTGATCTCATCGGCAGCGTATTCCAGCAATTTGGCAAAGGCATCCGCAGCCTCGTCGATGGAGGCGCAGCGCTGCGCTTCCAGCCGGGAAAGCGACTCCAACTGCTGCCGTACGACCCGGTCAAAGGCCGGCCGCAGCGCCGCGGCTTTGCGATATGCCGGTTCCAGAACGGCTGACAGGCTCCGGTATTTCAGGCCGTGGAACCAATCGTGGTCGGCCACGCCGTCCCGCAGTTGCCAGTAGGTCAGGATCACGCTCTCATCCGCTGCAAGGGCCAGCGCATCGTTGGCCGGGATATACGGTCTCGGATGCACGGGATGCACGATGCAGCGGCGATGACGGTCCGCCTCCTCCCTGCCCTCCGAAAGAAGAATGGCCAGATAGGTGAAGTCGTAATTCAGGATCATCCGGGCGGCGGCTCCGTAACGGTTTCCCAGCGTGTGACACAGCCCGCAATACATACTGCGGAAACGGGCGGCATCTTCCTCTGCAAGCATTTGCAGAGGCGGTCTCACATATCCAAACATCTCAAAAAAGACGGACGATGGTAAAGGTCAGCCCACCCTGCGCGCGCAGGCGGCGGTCATACAGGATGGCGATGACGATGCCAAGCGTGAAACCCGCGATGGCGATGGTATACTGGATCGCCACGCTGGCGGAGAGCGCCACCATAATCAGGTAGCCCAGAAGAAACAGCACCACAGGCGTGGTATATACCAGCGTTACGATGCCCAGCATCTTTTTTGTGCTGCTTTCCACAACGACCTTCTGTCCAGGCTTTGCGCCGATGGGATTCTCGGCGACTGCCTCCACGGCGGAACCGGAAATGCCGCAGCCGGCACATTCCTCACAGTCGTGGCCGCAGGCGGATTTGCGCGGAACGGAGATGACTGCCCGGTTCCGGTCGATGATGCGCTCAACAGTTGCGATTTGGGTCATAAAGAACTCCTCTGTTCGTTATTCCGCAGGCAAGTCAGGTTCCAGCGAAAAGCCCGGATCAAGTTCCTGAATATCCACCTTGATCTCATACTTACCGGAAATACCGACATCCTTGCCGGAAGCGATCTCTGCGGTCACGGGCACGGTATAGATGCCGGAAGCACCGGAGAAGTCACGGAAATCCGCGGTAACGGACAGCCGCTCCGGCACAATAGTTTCCACATCGGCGCGCTTGCCGTAGACAGAGATCATAAGTTCCTGGGTAATGGGATAGATCTCCTTCCCTTCGGGCTGGTTGATATAAGTGATCTCCTTGACGGGGATCTTGGCAAACACCATATCCTTGAAACTGACGGTAATGGTCGCGCGGGTCACGTTGTTGACGTTCTGCCAGGTTTCCGGAATGGAAACGGAGAAGGAATGGGTGGAGATGCCGTTTTTGGGCACAGTCAGCAGATCCAATTCCCCGATGGTGATACGCTCCACATTCCGCAGTTCGATGGCATCGCCGGTAACGGTGATGGCCGCCGGCTCAATGCTGATATTCATATTATCCGCCCGCAGACCGGCGCTTTCCAGAAGATCGATTTCCAGCGTCAGATCCTTGGTCACGTAGATAGGCAGGGTCACTAGGACGGCATCCGCGGAGGGATGGATCTTTGCGATGTCCACAAGGTTGTCGTTCCGGTCATAGAACTGGCAAGTCAGTTCCCGGGAGACGGTCTCCATCGCATCCTTGCCGATGTCCAGAGTCACCTTGGCGTAACTGATCGCTTCAATGTCCGCATCCAGACCGCGGATGTCGACGGTGGTCTGTTCCAGTTGCAGCGCGCCGGCGGAATACCCGTCGGCCACATTGCCCACCAGTTCACAGCGGATATCCACTGTCTTCTTATTCAGTTCGCTGATGTTTACGGTGGCGTAGCCGGGAGAGGTGGTTTTGCGGGTGAGATTGTTAAAGCGGTTATTGCTGAAAGAGATCTTATAACTCAGGTTCTGTATGCCGGGTGCGGCAATGGCGGAAAGGTCTACCGTGACCTGAATATCGGACCGGTCGAGCCGGGAGAGCAGGCGGCGGCCACCTTCCAGCGTCAGGTCGATGGTTGCGGTCGTTCCCTCTTCCAGCACCATCAGGTCACGGTCAAGCAAAATGTTTTCGTAGCGATACTCGATGGGAATATCCTCCACGGTCTTTTCCTGCAAATAGGGGCCGCCGTTGTTGCCGTATTCGTCCACGAAAAACCAGATCGCCGAGGCGATAAAAATGGACAGGAGGATGTATACCCCTTTTTTGTTTTTGTTCTGATTATTCTCCATCAGACGTACCTCCGTTCAGTTTGGTACGCAGCAGTTTCAGCAGAGGGAACTTCTGCTTGTCCTCATCCAGATCGTCCTGCGGAATCAATTCGTTCCGCAGAAGGTTGCCGAGGGTTTCCGGTTTCAGGTGCCGTTTGAGCATTCCGCCCACAGCCACGGAAACCGAGCCCGTTTCCTCCGATACGATGACGACCACGGCATCGGAGTTCTCGCTCATACCGATGCCTGCACGGTGGCGCATACCCAGTTCTCTGGATAGGTTTTCGTTTCTGCTCAGGGGCAGCATACAGCCTGCGCCCTGCACCCGTCCGCCGCGAATGATCACGGCGCCGTCGTGCATCGGGGCCTTAACGAAGAAGATGTTTTTCAGAAGTTCGCTGGAAACGGCCGCGTCCAGAACGGTGCCGCTGCGGATCATATCGTCCAGCCGCATCTCACGTTCAAATACGATGAGCGCGCCGGTGCGGGACTGGGACATTTCCGCGCAGGCCAGCACCGTCTGGTCGATGCTCTGTTCCAGATGGTTACCGCCTTCCGTATGGGAGAAGAACCGCACAAAGCGGCGGGAGCCCATCTGTTCCAGGATCCGCCGCAGTTCCGGCTGGAACAGCACAAGAAAGGCCACCATACCATATTCCAGCACCCGGCTGAGGATGAAGTAGATGCTGTGCAGTTTCAGCAGCGAGGACAGCATAATGATCGCGAAGAACACAGCAAGACCTTTCAGGAGGCTTGCTGCCTTGGTGCTTCGTACCAAAAGCAGGATGTTATAGGTAACGAAAGCGAGGATCGCGATATCCAGATAGCCGGTGATGTTAATGGAGAGTAAATAGCGACCGATGGAAGCAAAAAGTTCGGTAAAATTCAGTTCCATTTTGACGTCATCATCCCTTTCCTACCGTGGGCACATTGATTACTATATTATATAAAATATGCCGAAAAATTGCAAGGCGAATCGCGTGAAAATTCACGGACTGTTCAGAAATATCAGGCCAGACAGCGCCTGAAAATCCGCAGGGTGTGCCACACCTCCTCCGGCGTGTTAAAATCGGAAAAACTGAACCGGAGCGTGCCTGTTTCCAGAGTCCCCGCGCTTTTGTGTGCAAGGGGTGCACAATGGATCCCGGCGCGCACAGCAACGCCGTATTTTTCAAGTTCTGCGCCAAAGGATTCCACGTCTTTCCCTGTCGGAATCACGGACAGGACGCCGGATTGTGCCTTCATATCCGACAAGGAAAAAACCTGTACACCATTTGTTTTTCGGAGTTCTTTGCTCATCATAAACGCCAGGTTTTTCTCGCGGCGGAAGATCGTACCCACGCCGCGGCTGCGGACGTACCGGACTCCTGCCAGCAGACCGGAAATGCCGGGCATATTGTGGGTCCCCGCCTCCAACCGGTCCGGAAGGAAATCCGGCATTTCCTGCTGCACGGAATAACTGCCGGTCCCTCCCTCCAAAAGGGTGGTTGTTTCCTGTCCTTCCCCGCACAGCAGTACGCCGGTGCCCTGAGGACCATACAGCCCCTTGTGGCCGGGCATCGCGATGAAGGCGGCACCCAGTGCTGTCATATCCAGCGGAAGAACACCGGCAGATTGGGATGCGTCGATGATGAAGGGTACTCCCCGCTCCCGGCATAGTGCTGCAATAGCCTCCACGGGCTGAATGAAGCCGAACACATTGGAAATGTGGTTGCAGATCACCGCGTTGGTGCCAGGCGTGATACACGCGGCAAAGGCTTCCACAACTGCTTCGGGCTGGAAAAGCGGTGCCGCTGCGACCACGCATTCTGCCCCCAACGCGGCAAGAGGCCGGGTGACGGCATTGTGTTCGTAGCCGGAGATGACGACACGCCCACCCCTGGGTACAAGACTTTTGATCGCAATATTCAACGCGTGGGTGGCGTTCATTGTAAACACCACCCGCTCGGGATTGTCTAGGTGAAAGAGTTCTGCCAGTTCGCTTCGGCAGGCAAAAGCGACCTCTGCGGCCTTGGCTGCCGCGGGATAACTTCCCCGTCCGGGAGAACTCAGGCTGACAAGGGCCTGCTGCACAGCGGCCCGGACAGCAGGCGGTTTCTGAAAGGTGGTGGCGGCGCTGTCAAGGTAGATCATAGCCGACCTCCTGATACGTCCCCTGGTGGTTGAAAAAAAGTTTAACAGGAGTCAAAGAACTCCTGCGAAGCACATTCATAGCGGTCGTCAGGTCTTCGCCGGCAACGTACACGGCGTAGGCGCATCCCAGATCTGTCAGGGTTCTGGGAGCGCGGAAGATCTGGCAGCGGATCCCTGCCCGGTCCAAAACTTTCTGCATTCGCTGTGCATAGGTCACCGAGCGGGCCAGAAGCAAATAATTGTCCACAGACATTCCTCCTCTCTTACCCAGTGTATGCCCGGGGGCGAAAAATGTGAAAAAAAGACGCGCCGCCGGCGCGTCTTTCCTGTTAAAGTTTTTCCAGCAATACCACGGCGTGTGCTGCCATTCCGGAGCCGTCTCCGGTGAAGCCAAGCCCCTCCTCCGTGGTTGCTTTGACGTTGACCTGGTTTTCGCTGATCCCCAGCGTTTCGGCGAGATTTGCTTCCATCTGCCGGCGATAGGGCGCCACCTTTGGCGCCTGCGCCAACAGCGTCACATCCAGATTGACGACGCAGAACTCCCGTTCCGTCAGCAGTGCTGACACCTCTTTCAGCAATTTCAAACTGGAAATCCCGGCGTAAGCGGGATCGGTATCCGGAAAGAGTTTTCCGATGTCTCCCAGGCGGGCAGCGCCGCTGATGGCGTCCATCACGGCGTGGGTCAGCACATCGGCGTCGGAATGGCCCAGCAGACCCTTGTTCCAGGGGATCTCTACGCCGCCGAGGATCAGGGATCTGCCTTCCACAAGACGATGCACATCGTATCCGTGCCCGATCCGCAGATTTGTCATCGCTGCTCCTTCCTGGCCTGTAAGATGGCCTCTGCAAACAAAAGATCCACCGGGGTGGTGATCTTCAAGTTCTCCTCCTCGCCGTCGATAAGGAAAACGGTTTTTCCCAACGCTTCCACAGCGCTGCAATCATCGGTGACCGGCAGTTGCTGATCCAGAGCAGATTGCAGCGCGGCTTTCAGAATGGCGGACTGGAAGACCTGGGGCGTCTGCACTGCGCGCAGAGAAGCCCGATCCAGCGTCTGCTCCACAGCGCCGTCCTCTCCTGCCAGTTTTACGGTATCTTTCACCGGGATAGCCGGTGCGGCAGCGCCGCAGCGCTCCGCCGCCGCGATGACAGCATCGATCAGCGTCGGTGTTACCAGAGGCCGCGCACCGTCCTGTACCGCAAGAAGTTCCGTGTCGGAGGAGGCTTCCAATGCGCCCAGCAGCACAGAATGGACGCGGGTCTCGCCGCCGCGGATGACCTTGCTGCACTTGGTAATACCGTATGTATGGCACAGGCGGGAGATCTCCATAATGTCCTCTTCCCTCGTGGCGACGACGATCTCATCCACTCGTTCAGAGAGTTGGAGCGCAGTCAGCGTCCGCACCAGCACAGGGATGCCGTCCAGCGGCTGCAAGAGTTTATTGATACCGCCCATCCGGCTGGAATTGCCGGCAGCCGCCACCAGTGCGGTGCATCTGGGGCGGCTGCTCTGCCGTATTTTTTTCCAAAAAGGTAATTTCATCAAAATGTTCCCCCGGTCGGTCAATTCGCAACGGGTAACTGCATCATAGCGGAATCCAGACGAAGTTCAACGTCCTTATATGCAACATTTTCCACCAGGACGATTTCGGAGATCATAATCTGCTTGGCACTGTGGAGCATTTTCCGCTCACCGGTGGAAAGGCCTTTCTGGTTGTCCCTGTGCATCAGGGCCTTGATCACCCGGGCGACCTCGTAGAGATCTCCGCTTTTCAGGCGCAGCAGGTTTTCCTGATAGCGCTTGTTCCAGTTTGCATTGCACTCCACTTCCAGTGCAGGGATGGCATCCAAAAGTGCAGTCGCCTCGTTTTTGGACATAACAGAACGAATGCCGACGATCTGGGAGTTGGCAGTCGGGATCTTTAAGATCAGCCCCCCCACCGGCATTTTGAACACATAGTATTCTTTCGTGACTCCGGCGACCTTTTCCTGAACGATATCATCAATGATACCGGCACCGTGCATCGGATGCACGACTTGATCTCCAACGCTGAACATAGCACATCCCTTCTCTGTCTGTCGCACAATGCGAAGCGTTACACCTAACAAACCGCAATTGAATACGCTTGTATTATACCGTTAATTTCCTACTTTTACAAGCATTTTCCTGAATGCTTTCTTAAAAATATCCGCAAAAAAGGTCTAAAAACAGCGGACAGCCCCTGGCCGTCCGCTGTTTGAGAAAAATCAGATATTTACTTCTTGTTGGAGCGGCGCCAGATGTTCATTTTCTCAGCCTGAGAAATCAACTCTTCGCGGAACATCGGGTGTGCCAGAGAGATGGCGGCTTCTGCGCGCTGCCAGGTGTTCAGACCTTTCATATTGACTGCACCGTATTCGGTGACAATATAGTGGGTGCAGGAACGGGGGTCAGTGGCAATGGAGCCGGGGGTCAGAGTGGGTACGATGCGGCTTTTCAGGACGCCGTCCTTCCCCATCACTGTGGAGGACATACAGATGAAACTCTTGCCGCCCTTGGACATATAGGCGCCCATAGCGAAGTCCAACTGACCGCCGGTGCCGGAGATATGCTTGGTGCCGGCCGATTCGGCATTGACCTGGCCGAACAGGTCCATATCAATGGCGTTGTTGATTGAGATGAAGTTGTCGATCTGGGAGACCACGTGGACGTCGTTGGTGTATTCCACGGGTGCCGCCATAATCTCGGGGTTGCGGTTGATATAGTCGTAAAGTTGCTTGGAGCCTGCGGCGAAGGCAAAGACCTGGCGGCCCTTGTCAATGGCTTTGTTGCGGCCGGTGATCTTGCCGGCCTCCGCCATAGCAACGAAGGCGTCCACATACATCTCAGTGTGGACGGACAGATCTTTCAGGTCAGACTGGGCAATCATAGCGCCGATCGCGTTGGGCATACCGCCGATGCCAAGTTGCAGGCAGGCGCCGTCGGGGATCATAGGCACCACCAGATTGGCAACAGCGATGTCAACATCGGTGGCTTCGCCGCCGCCGGGCAGTTGTGCGATGGGGGGATTGTCCCCCTCCACCACCATAGCAACGTCGCGGATATTGATCTCGGTAGCGGTCAGACCGTTGACCCAGGGCATATTCTCGTTGATTTCCACGATGATGCACTTGGCGCGGGAGAGCATATCACCCAGATGAGAGCAGTTCAAACCGAAGTTAAAGTTGCCGTGCTCGTCCATTGGGGTGGTCTGCATCATCACAACATCCACGGGGTCCAGATGTTCCCGGTAGAAACGAGGCAGTTCGGAATAGCGCATTGGGCTGAAATAGCCCATCCCCTTGGCCATAATCTTGCGGTCGACACCGCTGCAATGCCAGGAGTGCCAACTGAAATGCTCACCGGCATCCTCTGCTTTGCAGATCTCGGGCATCCACATACTCACGCCGCCGCGGACCTTGACGTCGAACAGTTCGTCCTGCCGTGCAGCCAGCGCCTTATCCAGCGCAACAGGATGGCTGGATGCCCAGGTGTAGTCCACCCAGTCGCCGGACTTGATGACCTTTACCGCTTCTTCTGCGGTAGTCAGTTTCTGCTTATATAATTCCTGATAACTCACAGATATTCCTCCTAACAATTATCTTATGGAATTTTTAACCTTATATTGTCAAGATTATAACAGAACCGGAAAAACAATGCAACGAAAACATCAGCAGCGCAAAAAAAGACAGGCCGAAGGGGAGTTTCCAATAAGACAGTATGAGAACATTACTGGCATAGGGTAGCTGCCGTACAGGAGTGCGACAAGAAAAATTGGCGATACTTGGTTTTCACA
>SVKT01000133.1 GCA_015068335.1 Oscillospiraceae bacterium
CACAGATGTTACGGCTCATTGGCAGAAACCTCCTTGGAGAGAATGTGGCACACGGCTTCGGCGCAGCGCATACCGTCTGCCGCGGCGGAGAGGATGCCGCCGGCGTAGCCGGCGCCTTCGCCGCAGGGGAACAGACCCGTCAGGGCGGATTGGCACGTGTCGTCCCGCAGGATGCGGACGGGGGAGGAGGAACGGCTTTCCACCGCAGTCATCACGGCATCGCCGTGGTCATAGCCCCGGAGCTGACCGCCCAACACCGGCAGCGCCAGCGCGATGGTTTCCGCCACGAAACCGGGCAGGCACTCGTGCAGGTCCGCCCAGGTCACGTCGGGGCGGTAGCTGGGCTTTACCCGACCGGCCTTTTTTGTGGGGCGCTTTGCGAGGAAGTCCTCCACCCGCTGGGCGGGGGCACGGTAGCCACCGCCGCCGAGGGCGAAGGCGGCTTCTTCCAGCCTGCGCTGGAAGGCGATGCCGGCAAGGGGGCTGTCGCCGCCGAAGTCCTCGGGGGTGACATTCACCAGCAGCGCGCCGTTGATGTTCTCTTTGGCACGGGCAAACTCGCTCATTCCGTTGGTGACCACCCGGTTCGTCTCCGATGCGGCGGCCACCACCTCGCCGCCGGGACAGACGCAGAAGGAGAAGGCGCTGCGTCCGTTGGGCAGGTGGCAGGCGAGCTTGTAGGTGGAAGCAGGCAGAGAGGGGTGGCCTGCGTACTGCTTGTACTGGGCGGCGTCGCAATCCTCCTGCCGGTGCTCGATGCGCACGCCCACGGCAAAGGGCTTTGCCTCCATGGGCACACCCCGGCTGTGGAGCATCTCAAAGGTGTCCCGGGCGGAGTGACCGGGGCAGAGGATGAGCTGGCGGCAGGGGAGGGTATAGGTGCCGTCGGGATTTTCAACGGTGATGGCGGCAAGGGCGCCGTTTTCGGCAATCACGTCGGTCATGCGGCTTTCAAAGCGGATGTCCGCACCCAGACGGAGCAGCTCCTGCCGCATATTTTTCAGCACAATGTGCAGATAGTCGGTGCCCACGTGGGGCTTGGCGTCCATGAGGATGTCCTCCGGCGCACCGAACTTCACCAGTGTTTCCAGAATGAAGCGGTGGCGCAGATCCTTGGTGCCGGTGTTGAGCTTGCCGTCGGAAAAAGCGCCGGCGCCGCCCTCACCGAACTGGACGTTGGAGGTCAGATTCAGCGTGCCGTCCGCCCAGAAGCGCTCCACATCGGCGCAGCGCTCCTCCACGGCACGACCCCGCTCCAGCAAAATTGGTTTGAGTCCCGTGCGGGCAAGCACCAGCGCGGCAAACAGACCCGCAGGGCCGGCACCCACCACCACGGGCGGCACTTCCGGTGCGCTCTGCGGCAGGGGCAGCAGATAGCCGGGTTTGCGCCGGATCTGGCTGACCCGCTTGCTGTGGCAGCGCTTCATCACGGCGGCCTCGTCCTTCACGCCCACCTCCACGGTGTAGACCCAGACAACGCCGTCCCGGGCGTCGATGCTGCGGCGCAGGACGCGCAGGGACTGCAGATCCTTTTCCCGCACTTTCAGCATACGGGCGGCCTCGGCGCTGACGGCGCCCAGATCCTGATCCGGGGAAATTTTGATGTTTTCTATTTTCAGCACAATCTTGCTTCCTTTCAAAAAGTACAGAACCAGTTTACCACAATTTTTATTCCTGTGGAATACGCAGGTTCATGAAAGCTTAAAAACTTTTTCAGGCCGGTTTAAGGTTTCTGCGGCATACTGTGGACAAAGGCTCCCACAGAGCCGGAATTTCAGAAATTTTGAAATATTCTTTCAAACGGAACATATACTGGGAGGAATCACGATGTATCACGACGAGAACAACCTGTATCACCACACATACAGCCGCGACGGCGACGAGCCGGGTCAGCGGTATGACGCACGGACGGGAGACGCTGCATACAAGCCCGCCGATGAAGCGGAAGCGCCCCGCACCGAAACGGAGGGGACACCCGTTTCCTCTGCGCCGGTGGGTGCTGCTGCGCCGGCGGCACAGCCTGTGAAGGAGGTAAAAGTGAAGCAGAAGAAAAAGCGCACCGGACTGAAGATCACGGCGCTGGTGCTGTCCTGCGTGCTGCTGGGCGCCGCCGCGGGCGGCGGTGCGGCGTGGGCTGTGCTGCACCTGAACGAACCGGTGGTGGAGGCGGATGGCGAAACGGCCGAGATCGAAGTTTCCAACCGTCCTGTCACCCAGGTGAATGTACAGACGGTAGACGGTAAGACTGAAATGACCGATGCGGAGGTTTTTGCCTCCTCGGTGGACAGCGTGGTGTCCATCCGCATCACTGCCACCGGCAGCACCGGCTTCTACGGCCAGACCACCCAGCAGACTGGGGCAGGCTCCGGCTTCGTGCTGACCCGAGACGGCTATATTGCCACCAACTATCATGTGGTGGACGGCGCCGACACGGTGGAGGTCACCCTCTATAACGGTGACACCTACGAGGCCAGATATATCGGCGGCGACGAGGATTACGACATTGCCGTCATCAAGATCGAGGCGGAGGATCTGCAGAGCGTGGTGCTGGGCGACAGCGACAAGCTGAACGTGGGCGACCGCGTGCTGGCCATCGGCAACCCGCTGGGCGAGTTGAGCTTCTCCATGACCGGCGGCATGGTCTCCAGCGTGAACCGCGCCATCCTTGTGGAAGGCACGCCCTTCAACATGATCCAGACGGACACCTCCATCAACCCCGGCAACTCCGGCGGTCCGCTGTTCAACAGCTACGGCGAGGTGGTGGGCATTGTGTCCGCCAAGTATTCCTCCTACG
>SVKT01000134.1 GCA_015068335.1 Oscillospiraceae bacterium
CCGAGATCGCCGCCGCCAAGGGCGACCGCTACGAGTTTGAGACCAATATGCTCTTCCTCGCCAGCCGGAACAAGCTGCCGCTGGACGAGGTGAAGATCCACACCGTATACATCGAGGAAAACCGCTCCTCCCACTTCCGGGTGGTGCGGGACAGTCTGCGGATCTACGGCCTGATCATCAAGTATCTGGTCAGCTCCGTGGGCTCCGCCGTGCTGGACGAGGGCGTGTTCTACCTGTTCAAGCGGCTGCTGGGCACCGGGGCGCTGCTGGGGCTCCTTCCCGTCACCTATGTTGCGGCATTCCTGGCACGGGTCATCTCCTCCCTGTTCAACTACTTTGTCAACGCCAAAGTCGTCTTTGGCGGCAGCACCGGCAAAAAGACTCTGATCCGCTACTACATCCTTGCCGCAGTCCAGCTGGTGCTCTCCGCCACGCTGGTGTTCCTGCTGGAAAAGGGGCTCGCCGTTTCCTCTCCCGCCCTGTCCACCCTGATCAAGACTCTGATCGATACCTTCCTGTTCTTTTTCAGTTTCCGCATCCAGCACAAGTGGGTGTTCAACGCAGAAACGCCCCAACAGGAGCGCTGAAAGGATGCCTCTCATGACACAGAAAAAACTCACATTCAAACTGGTATATCTCATCTTCCTTGCGGTGCTGGCGGCGCTTGTTCTCTCTGCCACCATGTATGTCCGCTCCCTCCTGACCGATTACGAGGCCTCCCAGCCCCAGCGGCAGGTGGAGGCCGTGATCGATGAGCTGCTCGCCGCCGCGGAAGACGGAAGTTTCCTGACCAAATACCCCCTGCCCGAGGCCGCCGCCGGCCGCTTTGAGGCGGGCATGGATCTGCACAGTGCCTACCTCGCCCTCTATGAAGCGGATGCCCTCTCCTGCGTGGAAAAGGGCGGATTGCACGGCGAGGACGAACTGTATTACTACATCGAAAACGACGGCTTTCCTCTGGCCGAGGTCAAGCTGAAAGCCGCAGGCCCCGCCGTCTCCAAGCTGGTGGTGTTCTCCCTGCGGGACTGGCAGGTGGAATCCGTCACGCCCGTATTCGAATCCCACGATTACACCCTCTCCCTCCCTGCGGAATTTGCTGTCAGCGTCAACGGCATTCCCCTGGCCGAGGAGGACTGCACCATCAGCGGAGGAAAGGCCAAATACACCCTGCAGGGTCTTTACCTGAAGCCCGATGTGAAGATCACCGACAACGAGGGAAACTATGCCGCCTACACTGTAAAAAACGGCCGTATTCTGGCAGAATACTACGACTATGACCTGACCCTGCCCGCCACGCTGACCGTGTCCCTCAACGGCACGGTCCACGAGGGCACGGACGCAGGCGGTGACCGCGTGCATTATGACATCACTCTGCTCACCAAGCCGGACATGAAGATCCTCGACCTCTTTGGCAACGAGATTGCCTATGACGGCGGCAGCGAACTGCCCCTGACCTACGCCTCCATCACCGTGGACGAGGGCTACACCGTGCAGGTGGACGGCGCCGCCGTGCCTGCAAAGGCCGTGGCCACCGTTCCCAATCCCAACTATGCCCACTTCGCCGACTATGTGGACGGTCTGTCCGGCATTTCCGTGTACAACATCGCTATTTTGAAGGCCGACGCCGTCATCACCGTAACGGATCCCAACGGCAAGGCCGTGGCGCTGGAGGAAGGCGTTACCGTCCATAACCTCACCGCCGACCCCGTGGGTCTGGACGCCGTTCCCGCAGAGATCGCCGCGCAGGTGGATGTGCTGGATGTCGCCAAAAAGTGGAGTTTGTTTATGAGCGCCGACCTGGCCTTCTCCAAGCTCTCTCCCAGTCTGATCTCCGGCTCCTATCAGTATCAGGTGGCGAAAAAGTACGCCACCGGCATCGACATCACCTTTATCAGCAACCACATCCTGCGTGATCCCGCCTTTACCGGCGAATCCGTCAGTAACTTCGTCTGGATCACAGAGGACTGCTTCTCCGTGGACATCAGCTTCACGAAGCACATGTACCTCACCCGCACCGGCGAAAACGTGGACGACACCCTCAACGACCGCTTCTACTTTGTCCGCTGTGACGACACCGACAACGGCAGGGACGATCCCGTCTGGAAGCTGGCAACCATGAAGGAGATCATTGACAATGCAAGAGTTTGAACATAACACCGCCGCCACCGAAGAAGCTCCGAAGCCCCACGGCGGCAAGCGGCTTTCCTCCGGCGGCAGCGGCATCGGCAGGGCCATCGGCAAGTGGGCCCTTCGCCTCTCTGCCATGGTGCTGACGGCAGTGGTAGCCGTGGCGGCCACCGTGCTGATCTCGCTGAATACGATCTGCTCGGACAAGTTCCCCTCCGCCCAGCAGATGTTCGTCACCACCATTCTGGAAACCGGCCAGTTCAAGTTTCTGGCAGGCTGGTTCCTCAGTTCCGAGGAGATTCAGGAGATCGTGGATAAGAACTCCATGAAGGAGCTCAACGCCGAAGTGGACGCCGACCTCATTCAGGTGGGCGGCTCCGGCAGCGTGGACATCCAGACCGGCGGCCAAAACGCCGAGCAGAAGGACATCGAGATCACCGAGGTAGCCGGCGCCACCTTCACCGGCACCATGATGATCGTGAAGGACCCCTCCCGCGTGTCCCTTGCCACCATCTATCCGTGGCGTGACGTGGGCGTGACGCTGGACGAGCTGGTCACCGCCAACGGCGCCATCGCCGGCATCAACGGCGGCCTTTACGACTCCACCAACAACACCGGCGGCCGGCCTCTGGGCGTCATCGTGTCGGGCGGCGA
>SVKT01000135.1 GCA_015068335.1 Oscillospiraceae bacterium
ATGTCCGCCTCCAGCGCAAGGCGCTTGCGGGTCTTGGTGCGGAAAAAGACCTTGTTGACGGTCTTGTAGTCGATGCCGCAGGTCAGCAGTTCCGCCGCCACGGCGTGGGTGCGGGCGGTGGTGTTGGCGTAGGCGAAGCAGCCGGTATCCGTGGAAACAGCCACATACAGGGGCAGCGCGATCTCCGCCGTGATGGGGCCCAGTTCCGTCAGGATGTCATACATCAGTTCGCCGCAGGCGGCAGCCTCCGGACGGACGATGTTCTCCCGGCCGAACTGCTCGAAGGAGGGGTGGTGGTCGATGGCCAGATCCACCCGCCCGATATAGGGCTTTGCGTTTTCGGGGAACAGACCGGTGGCGGCGATGTCGGTGGAGACCACCTTGTCCGCCGCGAAGCCCTCCGGCGCCGCGTAGGGCAGGAAATAGGGGGCGGTGGAGTCGGTCAGGCCGGGGTTGGGCAGGAGATAGGCGGTCTTGCCCAGCGCCCGCAGCGCGGCGCACAACGCGGCGGCGCAGCCCACGGTGTCGCCGTCGGGGCGGATGTGGGTGAGGATGAGAACGTTGTCAAAAGTCCGCAGCAGCGCTGCGGTCTCCGCTACGGTCAGCATAACTCAACCCTCCTCGTCCAGCACGGCGGTGTTGTCGGGGTTTTCGGGCTTCACCCGGGTGGGGTCCCGCAGGACTTCCAGAATGTGGGCGCCCTGGGAGATGGAGTTGTCCGCGATGAATTGCAGTTCCGGGGTGTAGCGCAACTGCAACTTCCGGCCCAGTTCACGGCGCAGGAAGCCCGCTGCGGAGCGCAGGCCGCGCATCACGTCTTTTTCCTGATTCTTGTCCAGTACGCTGACCCAGATCCGGGCGTAGCGCAGGTCGCCGGTGGTGTCCACGCGGATGATGGACACCATACCCACCTGGGACACGCGGGGATCTTTCAGAAAGCGGATCTGCTCCGCCAGTTCCCGCTGGATCTCTTCGTTGATCCGGCCGATGCGATTGCTTGCCATATTGATTACCTCCTTTATGTCCCTCTAGAGGGACGGGGATTTGCTGTTTGAAAGGTGAATTTTCCCTGCTTCAGCAAAAGCTTGCTGCATAAGCACGGATATAATTAGCTAAAGAAATTTCAAGATCATCGCCAGCTCCTGCGTAAAACAGAGTGTCCAATTCCGACCAGGTGTCATAACTGGATTCAGGGAGATCGTCCATCAGGGAAAGGCGGGCTTCCCAATCTGTGGGAACATACTTGCGGGGGAATTGTGCAATGGCTTTCTTTAACAATTTGGCAGCCGGCACAGCTCCGATTGTCTGGCAGGCGGAGAGGACTTCTGCGGCATAGTTTCCGGCGGAATTGGAGAAAAACTGCTCAAAGCCACCATTTTCAACATCGCCCAAGAAGATGTTGATCAAGAAAACAATTTTTTCCGCGGGAGTGAGCGCGGTTGGAATATCAGATTCAGAATACTTTTGGAATAGGTGGTAGTGCGCTTGGATGCATAACTTTACGGGGTCCTCCAAACGTAAGAGAGCAGTGATTTCAGGAGTGAGAACCGTGGACTGTGCACTCTGTGGAGAAGATGGGGTGTGATCTCCGGGACGCAGACGATGAAACAACGAACGAAGAAATCGGCTCATAAACATCTCCTTTCAAAAAACAGACAGTTTTTGTGGGGGGACGCAAGCGTTTGCTCTTTGCGGAAAAACCAAAGGGGCGGCGACGCGCGCCGCCCCTGAGGTGTGCAGATTGGTCGGATGTTCAACCGGAAACGATTATCTGGGAATCTCCTCCATCGTGAAGCCTTCGATGATATCGCCTGTCCCGCGAAAATGGCGTTTTCGCGGGAGCCCTTCCGATATCAGCAGTATGGGCAGATACGATCCGCCCATACCGAGGTTTTGCAAAGCAAAACGCTCGTACCCGCTGACGCGGGGCGCCGCTTTGCGGCTTGGAAGGAGAGAGAGCCTTTCTCCACAGAGGAGGGATGGGGGATTATCTGGGGATCTCCTCCATCGTGAAGCCTTCGATGATATCGCCTTCCTTGATGTCGTTGAACTTCTCGATGGTCATACCGCATTCGTAACCGGTGTTGACTTCCTTGGCGGCGTCCTTGAAGCGCTGCAAGGAGGCGAGAGAGCCCTCGTGGATGACGATGCCGTCGCGCACCAGACGCACGGAGCAGGCGCGGACGATCTTGCCGTCGGTGACATAGCAGCCGGCCACGGTGCCGATGGAAGACACCTTGTAGGTCTGGCGGACCTCGGCGTGGCCCAGCACCACCTCGCGGAACTTGGGCGCCAGCATACCCTTCATAGCGGCCTCGATCTCGTCGATGGCATCATAGATCACGCGGTACATCCGCATATCCACGTTCTGGCGCGCTGCGCTGTCGCGGGCGGCGGCGTCGGGGCGGACGTTAAAGCCAACGATGATGGCGTTGGAAGAGGTGGCCAGCATCACGTCGGATTCGTTGATGGCGCCAACGCCGCCGTGGATGACGCGGACGTTGACCTCCTCGTTGGACAGTTTTTCCAGAGAGGCCTTCACGGCTTCCACGCTGCCCTGGACGTCGGCCTTGACGATCAGGGCCAGTTCCTTGCGGGCGCCGGCCTGGATCTGGTCGAACAGGTTTTCCAGAGAGACCTTCTGGGTGGGAGCCAGTGCCTTGGCCTTCTCCTCGGCCTTGCGCTGCTCCACCAGTTCGCGGGCCATACGCTCGTCGGCCACGGCGAAGAAGGGGCTGCC
>SVKT01000027.1 GCA_015068335.1 Oscillospiraceae bacterium
TCGTGACCTACGGCAGCGTGCTGACGGTATTCTTCTCCGTCAGCACGCTGCCGTAGGTCACGATGGGCTTCACGGACTCGTTGGGCGTGTAGGTGATCAGGTTTTCTCTGCGCAGGTCGGACTGGCTGGTGCTCCAAAACACGCCGGTGGTCATCTGCGTGCCCTGATTCAAAACCATACTCTGGCTGATGAGATCCTTGCCCAGCGCATCGGATGCCCGGGCGGGCAGCGACAGCGGCAGCAGCAGGCCAAACGCCAGCAGCACGGAGAGTGTCTTTCGGAAAATTTGCTTCATATTGTGCCTCCCAGTCTTTTACAAACAACTTCTTGTATCGTATTCAGGATACCACAGGAGACTTTTCTTGTAAATGTCAATCCGGAAACAAATTGGTGGCGATATTTTACAAGTTCCGCCGCCTGAAAAAATGCTTGGCGGACAGGCCGCAGTGTATTACAATGGAAGCATCAAGGAAAAAGGAGTCCGCTTATGACCGTCACCATAGATACCACCCGCTGCATCGGCTGCGGTATGTGCGCCTACGTGGCGCCGGAGGTGTTTTGCATCCAGGGAAAGTTTTCCACCGTTCTGACCCAGCCGGAACAGGCGCAGGCCGTCCGGGTCTCCACCGCCGCCAACGGCTGCCCCGTCAACGCCATTTCCGTCAAGCGCTGATGCCCATCACAAAAACAGCCGCCGGAGCAAAGGCTCCGGCGGCTTCTTTTTCGCTTACAACTGGCGCAGGATCTTCGCCACGGAGACTTCCGCATTGGCGGCCACCCGCTCCAAATCAAGCGTGAAGTATTCCCCGTCCCGGTACAGCACGCGGCCGTCCGCCATCGTCAGGCACACGTCCGTGCCCTGGGCGGAAAAGACCACGTTGTTGCGCAGATCGTGGCAGGGGCGGAGATAGGGGCGATGGCGCAGGTCCAGCACGATCAGGTCCGCCCGGAAGCCCTCCTTCACCAGACCGCAGTCCGTCCGCCCCTGGGAGAGGGCGCCGGCGCGGGTGGCGGCATAGAGGGCCTGCTTCGGCGTAACGGCGGTGGGGTCGCCGGTGGAGGCCTTAAAGAGCGTGGCGAACAGTTTGATCTCCTCCAACATATTCAGGCTGTTGTTGCTGGCCACGCTGTCCGTGCCCAGCGCCACATTCACGCCCAGATCCAGCAGTTTCGGCACGTTGCAAAAGCCGCTGGCCAGTTTCAGGTTGCTCACCGGGTTGCAGGCCACGGTGACGCCCTTTTCTTTCAGGATGTCGAAGTCCTCCCCTTCCAGCCAGACACAGTGGGCGGCGGTGGCAGGCACGTCGAACACGCCGGCGTCGCAGAAATAGCGGGCAGGCGTCCGCCCGCCGCGGCGGGCCTTGCAGGCTTCGTGCTCCGCCTGCGTTTCGGAGAGGTGGAGGTGCAGATGCAGCCCGGTCTCCTTTGCAAGGGCCGCCATATCCTCCACCACCTGCGGTGTGGAGGTATACTCGGCGTGGATGGCAAGGTCAAGGCGCAGCCGACCGTCCTCCGCATTGTGGAAGCGGCGCAGCACGTCCATCGTTTCCTGATAGACCGGCAGATCTCTTGCGCCCCGGTGGTCAAAGCAGGTGACGGAGTGACCGAAATTCATCTTGATGCCGGAGTCCAGCACGGCGCGGCTCACCGCCTCGCCGTCGAAATACATATCCGTGGCGGACACGATGCCAAAGCGCACCATCTCCGCCGCCGCCAGCATCGTGCCGTTGTAGATGGCCTCGCTGTCCAGTTTCGCCTCAAAGGGGAAGATCTGCTTGTGCAGCCAGTCGTCCAGCGCCATATTCTCCGCATAGCCCCGCATCAGGGTCATCGCCGCGTGGCTGTGGGCGTTGTAAAAGCCGGGCATCAGCAGTTTGCCCGTGCCGTCATAGACCTCGCCGAAGTCCTCCTGCGGCGCAGTCTTGCCGATGTAGGCGATGCGCCCCGCCTTCACGCCCACATAGCAGCCGGCGTAGTGGTCAAACCGTTCGTCCAGAATATCAATGTTGGAAAAGAGCAACCGACTCACGTCCTTTCCTGTGATTCCGCCGCAAACAGCGCCGCAAGACTCTCGGTGTACGGCGGGCGGCAAATGCCCTTTTCGGTGACGATGGCGGTGATGAGTTCATTGTCCGTCACATCAAAGGCGGGGTTATAACACTTCACTTCGGGCAGCGCCATCGGTGTTTCGTACCACATCGTCCGGATCTCCTCCGGGTCGCGCTCCTCGATGGGGATATGGGCGCCGTCTGGGCAGTTCCTGTCGATGGTGGAAGTAGGGCCAAGCACGTAAAACGGGATGCCGTAGTGCTTTGCCAGAATGGCCACGCCGGAGGTGCCGATCTTGTTGGCGGTATCGCCGTTGGCGGCCACCCGGTCACAGCCCACAAAACAGGCCTGCACCCAGCCGTTTTTCATCACGATGGAGGCCATATTGTCGCAGATCAGCGTCACATCCACCCCGGCGCGCTCCAACTCGTAACTGGTCAGCCGCGCGCCTTGCAGTAGGGGCCGGGTCTCGTCCGCAAACACCCGCAGCGTCATCCCCCGCTCTGTGCCCAGCAGGATGGGCCCCAACGCCGTGCCGTAGCGGGAGGTTGCCAGCGGGCCGGCGTTGCAGTGGGTCAGGATGCCGTCCCCGTCCCGGATGAGGGAAAGTCCGTATTCCGCGATGGCGGTGCACTTGGCGATGTCGTCGGCGTGGATGGCCGCCGCCTTTTCATACAGCGCTTCCAGCAGCGCCGGGCGGGGCAGATCTGCCCTGCGCTCCGCTTCCTGCACCATCTCCCCCAGCGCCCAACTGAGATTCACCGCCGTGGGGCGGGCGCTGTTCAGGTAAGTGGCGCAGCGGTTCAGTTCCGCCTGAAAATCCACCTCCGCCGGGATCTGCCGTGCCAGCACATATAGGGCGTAGGCCGCGAAGATGCCGATGGCCGGTGCGCCCCGCACCCGCAGCCGTTTGATGGCGTCATACAGTTCCTCCGCCGTGTCAAGCCGCAGGAACACCTCCTCGTTGGGGAGGCGGGTCTGATCGATGATATACAGCGCCTCTGCCGCCTTATCGCAGCGGATGTTGGGCGCGTGGGTCACTTTTTGAATGTCGTTTCTCTCCATAGTCAAACCGTCTTTTCTTTCAGCGTGCGGTACATCCCCTGCAAGGCGCGCAGACGGTCGGTCTCCTCCACCGTCAGCGCCGCGGGGTCGCCCAGCGCCCGGGCGTGCAGCACGATCTTCGCCGTGTGCTCCACGGTTTCCAGTCGGTCAAAGGCCTCCCAGAGATCGCCGCCCCAGGTCAGGACGCCGTGATTGGCCAGCAGCAGCGCATTGTGCTCCGGCAGGTAGGGCAGGATGCTCTCCGGCACCTCCTCCGTGGACAGCATCGCAAAAGCAGGCGTGCAGGGCACGCTGCCCAGACCCACCACCAGTTCCGCCACATAGGGCGTTTCCAGTCCCCGGCGGCACACGGCAAAGGCCGTGGACACCGGCGGATGGGCGTGCACCACCGCCCGGACGTCGCTGCGGCTGCGGTACACGGCCAGATGCATTTTCAGTTCGGAGGTGGGATGGCGGTCGCCTTCCAGCACACGGCCGTCCAGATCGGTGAGCAGCAGCATCTCCGGCGTCATACGCCCCTTGCTCACGCCGGAGGGCGTGGTCAGCAATCGGTCCTCCGCCACTTTCAGGGAGAGGTTGCCGTCGTTGGCGGCCACATAGCCACGGTCGTACATCCGCTTCCCGATCTCGCAGAGCAGTTCCCGTTCCGCCCGGTAGGTCAGTTCTTCCATATCACACCCGGACGATATAGCCGTCCTTGCGGGGCTTGGGGGCGGGGGCGTCGCCGTCGGCATAGCCCAGCGCGCAGTTGCCGACGCCGCGCAGCGTTTCGCTCAGGCCCCACTTGCGCAGCAGCGCCTTGCCCTCAGGCAGATCAAACAGTTCCAGCGCCCGGTTGATCCAGCAGGAGCCCACACCCACAGAGTGGGCCGCCAGCATCAGATTGCCCATCACCAGAGAGCCGTCCCGCATCCAGTTGGGGTTCTCGCCGTCCGCCAGAACCACCACCACGGTGGGCGCGCCGTAGAAGGGGTCCGTGCCGGGACGGCCCTGGATCTCGGCGTTCAGTTTCGTCATATATTCGATGGTCTCCCGATCCTGCACCAGCACCATCACGGGGGACTGCTTGCCCATACCGGTGGGCGCCCAGGTGCCGGCTTCCAGAATGGCGTTCAGTTCGGTATCCCTGATCTGCTCTGCCTTGTATTTGCGGATGCTCCGGCGCTCCCGGATGACTTTCAGGGTCTCATTCATAGCGAGGACCTCCTTGATCGTAATTTACGGGTTTATCATACCACAGTTCTCCCTCCACGCCAAACGGAATTGCAGATTTTTCTTCCCGCAGCGAAAAAACCGCCGCAGACGCGCGGTCTGCGGCGGTGTGCGGATGCGATGTTCATCAGAAAATGCCGGCGGAGAGATAGCGGTCGCCGGTGTCCGGCAGCAGCACCACAATGGTCTTGCCCCGGTTTTCCGGACGTCTGGCCTGCCCGATGGCCGCCCACAGCGCGGCGCCGGCGGAGATGCCTGCCAGCACGCCTTCGATACGGCCCAGTTGCCGGACGGCCTCAAAGGCGTCCTCCTCCGTCACGGGGACGACCTCATCATACACAGAGGTGTCCAGCACCTTTGGCACGAAGTTGGCGCCGATGCCCTGCAAGCCGTGAGGGCCGGCGCTGCCGCCGCTGAGCAGGGGCGAGGACGCCGGTTCCACCGCCACCACACGCGCATTGGGGTTCTTCTCTTTCAGATAGCGGCCGGTGCCGGTGATGGTGCCGCCGGTTCCGACGCCTGCCACGAAGATGTCCACCTGTCCTTCGGTGTCCGCCCAGATCTCCGGGCCGGTGGTGGCATAGTGGGCGGCGGCGTTGGCGGGATTGTCAAACTGCCCCGGAATGAAACTGCCGGGGATCTCCTTTGCCAGGCGTTCCGCTTCCTCGATGGCGCCGGCCATCCCTCTGGCGCCGGGGGTCAGCACCAGTTCCGCGCCATAGGCCTTCATCAACTGGCGGCGCTCCATACTCATCGTGTCCGGCATCACGATGATGGTGCGGTAGCCCCGCCCGGCCGCCACACAGGCAAGGCCGATGCCGGTGTTGCCGGAGGTGGGCTCGATGATGACGGCGCCGGGCTTCACCAGTCCCCGCTCCTCCGCATCGTCCAGCATTGCCTTTGCCACGCGGTCCTTGGCGGAGCCGCCCGGGTTAAAGGCCTCCAACTTGGCCAGAAGTTTTGCTTCCAGACCCAGTTTTTGTTCCAGATGGGTCAGTTCCAAAAGGGGCGTGTTGCCCATCAGTTGTTCCACAGATGTATAAATACGGCTCACAGCGCGTTCCTCCTGTTCTTCCCTGCGGCGCAGTCCTGCCGTCCGCCGGGATCCGTTTGTAGGAATTATAGGCGCTTCCCCGCCCCCTGTCAACCGCTCTCCCCGCGCAAAAAAGACGGCCCCTGCAAAATGCAGGGGCCGTCGGTGAATGCTTCTGTTCGCGATCAGTTGCGGGTCAGAACTCTGCCGTTCAGGTCGTGGGTCAGAACGCCCTCGTTCATCGCCAGCGTACCGTTGACCCAGACGTTGCGGATGCCGGTGGGCTGCTTGGAGGGGTCGTTGAAGTCCACGACATAGTTCAGGTTCTCCCAGTCCATCAGCACCAGGTCGGCCTGCATCCCCTCTGCGATGCGGCCGCGGTCGCCGATTTCCAGCATATCGGCGGCCTGAGAGGTCATTCTGCGGATGGCCTCTTCCAGACTCATCACGCCGCCCTCGCGGCAGACGTCCACCAGATAGCGCACCATCGTGGTGTAGGACAGGGGCGGGTTGCCGTAGCCCAGGCAGTTGAGCCACTTGTCGGACTTCTCGGGGAAGGAGGGAGAGTCCGTCATCGGCATACAGCGGGAAGAGCGCATCAGGCGGTTGGTGCCCATATATTCCCGCTTGTCCTTGATCAGCGCCCATTCCAGTTCGGGGTCTTCCACCACCAGGTCGAACAGCACTTCCAGACAGTTGTTGTACACCATCTCGGCGCGCAGGCCGGTGGTGCGCTCCTCGGTCACTTGCAGCAGGGTCTTGTTCAGCAGGGACTTGTCCTTCGCCGTGAAGAACTCGAAGCAGTCGGACCAGTAGGGATCGGTGGCGGGAGAGAGCATACCCATCTTGTACTTGCCGCTCTTGATGTAGGTTTTGAGTTTCTCGCGGAAGTCGCGCTCCTTCAACTTCTCCACCAGCACCTCGGGGCTCTTGAACGCTTTCAGTTCCCGGTCATAGGTCAGGCTGCTGGCCAGATCATAGACCACCTTGCGGATGCCGGAAAGGCTGTTCTGGTGGGTCAGCACATTGAAGTAGACCTTGTAGCCCTCGGCGATGGGCTCGTCCACGAAGGTACGCAGGGTCTCGTCGATCATCGCGTCCTCCATCGCCTGGCTGTGGGGCATCGGGGCCAGGAAGGCGTTGGTCAGGTGGGCGTAGCAGGCGGTCAGTTTGGGCGTTTCCTTGAACAGTTCCATAAACTCCATCAGACCGTGGTAACGGCCGCAGAGCACCTCGCCGGGCTCGCCCACGTAGACGCCGTAGTAGTTGCGGCCGTCGTCACTGGGCCACTGGTTCTGGTGGTGGCGGGTATGGGCGGTGACGAAGGAGTTGCGGTCTTCCAGCAGTTTGAACAGGCGGCGCAGTTCCGTCAGGTCGGCGCAGTGGCCGGGCACGCCGGGGTCGGAGGAGTAGGACATACCGAAGGCGCCGGCGTCCAGAGATTCTTCCAGCATCGCGCAGATCTGATCCAGTTCCTCCGGCGTGGAGGCGCGGTTATGGTCCATACCCATCACGGCGCCGCGCAGGGCGTCGTGGCCGGCCAGAGGCACATAGTTGACGCCGATGGGGAAGGAACGGACATAGTCCAGCCACTCCCGGAAGGTCTTCCACTGGATGGTGACATAGCCGTCCAGTTTCAGGTCGTTGAGCATATAGGATCGGTTGAAGGCGTCGCTGTGGGCAGGCGCCACGGCGATGCCGCAGTTGCCGCCAACAAAGGTGGTGATGCCCTGCATAATGTTGTTGTCGCCGTCGGGATAGCAGGGCAGGGATACGTCTGCGTGGCTGTGGACGTCGATAAAGCCGGGGGTGAGCACGTGGCCCGCGGCGTCGATCACCGTCTTTGCCTCGGGCAGTTCGCCCTCCGTGATGATGGCGGCGATCTTGTCACCCTTCACGCCGACGCTGGCCGTATATCCGGCGGCGCCCGTTCCGTCCACCACGGTGGCGTTTTTGATCAAATAATCCAGCATAGTTTTTCCTCCGCCAGTCGTTTTTTCTCTGGTTTTGAAATTTCCGCCGCCCGATGGGCGGCGGAAATCATAGTTGGTTCTTCTGTTTTCGATGCCGTCAGGAAGCGATTCTTACTTCTCGGAGCCGGACACGGTGACAGCGTTGGCTGCCTGCAATTCCAGCCACTTCTTTCTGATGTTGGCATACTCTTCCTCGGTCAGTTCCTTGACGGGGAAAGAGGAGGAGGGGATCACGGAATCGCCGGCGATCTTGGGATCGACGCAGATGTGATCGTTGCGGTACAGGTCGCGGACGGCGGGATCCTTGAAGTCGGGGAACTCCATAGGCTGATTGCCGGCCATAATGGAGCGCTGGGCCAGCAGACCGGGCAGGGACATATCCAGACCGCGGTACACGTCCAGAGAGTACTTGCCATCCTCACGGCCCATCAGTTTCTCCAAGAAGAAGTAGCCGGTGTAGAAGTCAGCGCCGAAATGGGTCGTGGTCTCGCGGGACAGTTCCGTGTCGATGTAGCGCTTGGGCTCATAGTACTCATAGTCGCCCTTGCAGTACTCGGGACCTTCGATGTAGGCGTGCAGCATATCGGTGCGCTTCTCGCCCCAGCGGTCGGACTCCATACAGCCCTTGGTGCCGTAGATGGAGGTCCAGTAGTTGCTGTTCTTGCGTTTCAGGTGACCCTGAACGCCCTTGATGATGGCGCCGTTGTCGGTCTGGCAGATGACCATACCGGCACCGGAGCAGCGGGCGCCCTGGCAGCGCATAGACTCTTCGGGCTTGTTCTCGAAGCCCACGATGCGCTTGGGACGGGCACCGGTGATGAACATAACGGGGCCCAGAGCGTGAGAGCAGTAGTAGTTGATGTAGTAGTGGTTGCGCCAGTGGTTGGGATCGCCGTAGGTCAGTTCGGGCCAACGGGAGGAGCAGTCGTGGACATACTCACCTTCGCCGTAGGTGAACTCACCGATGTCGCCGCGGTCATAGCGCAGTTTCATTTCCATACAACTGCGGAAATAGCAGAAGTTCTCGGCATAGGCATACTCCTTGCCGCTCTTCTCCACAGCCTCGACCAACTGCACGGCCTCTGCCATCGTCTGGACAGCCAGAACCTCGGACATAACGTGGCGGCCGCTGTTCAGGCAGCGGATCGCAAAGGGAGCGTGCTCCGTGGCATAGTTTGCCAGAACCACTGCGTCCATATCGCACTCGAGGAACTTGTCGAAATCCTCATACAGTTCGACCTTGACGCCGAGGCTGTCCGCGGTGGCGCGGACCTTATCCAGTGCGGGACGGAATTTATCGCACACTGCCACCAGTTCCGCATCCTGATACTTCATCAGGAACTTGATCATCGCGATGCCGCGGAACGCACCAAGAACACCAATTTTGATCTTCATACATATCCTCCATTTACCAAGTGATGACTTTTTGCGGGCTATTTGACGAAACCGCCTGCATATGGCGGAAGGGTTTTGCATGCCGGATGCAGGGGTCGGGGCGCGTTATTTTTCGCAGAGGGTCTCCTCCTGAAAAAATGCGCAGAGTCCCCTAAAAAAGGGCACACTTTTACACTTCAAAAATAGCATTGTCAGCCAAGAAGGGCAAGGCGCATTAATTTTTGCAGGCACCAAATTTTCAGCCATTTTTTCACAATTTTTTCTATGCGCCCGCTGGGAAACAAAACAGCCCCTTTTTGCCTTTGAAGTGCCGACGAAACACACGCCTCGACGTTTTCCGCAGGCAGAAAAACGAGGGCGGGGGATTCCCCGCCCTCGTTATTGGCAAAAATGCTGTTGAAATCGTTTTGCATTTCCGGAGTGCGCCGCATCACATATTCACGGCGCGAAATGCATTACATTTCCAGGTTGTTGCCCTCGGCGTCGAAGATGTGGCACACGCCGCCGGCGAAGCCGAAGCGGATGGTGGCGCCGGAAGCGAAACTCTCTCTGTGGTTGCCATCGATATCCATCGTGGGAACGATGATGATGATGTGGCTGCCCATCACGTTGACGTGCAGGTGGACTTCGCTGCCCATCATCTCGTACACGTCGACGGTTGCTGCCAGAGTGTTGGCATCGTCACGCAGGGAGATGTGGTTGGGACGCACGCCCAGAGTGATGGCCTGAGCGGGAGCGTTCTTGGCGGCGAGAGCCTGCTGCTTCTCCTCGGACAGTTTCACTTTCAGGCTGTCCATAGCCACATAGTAGCCGTCCTCTTCCTTGACCAGATTGGCCTGGAAGAAGTTCATCTGGGGAGTGCCGATGAAGCCGGCGACGAACAGATTTCTGGGATGGTCGAACACTTCCTGAGGAGTGCCGATCTGCTGGATGAAGCCGTCCTTCATAATGACGATACGATCGCCCAGGGTCATAGCCTCGGTCTGGTCGTGGGTAACGTAGATGAAGGTGGTGTTGATCTTCTGGCGCAGTTTGATGATCTCGGAACGCATCTGGTTACGCAGTTTGGCGTCCAGGTTGGACAGGGGCTCGTCCATCAGCAGGACCTTGGGCTCACGCACGATAGCACGGCCGATGGCGACACGCTGACGCTGACCGCCGGACAGAGCCTTGGGCTTGCGGTTCAGGTACTCGGTAATATCCAGGATCTCCGCAGCCTCTTTGATCTTGCGCTTGATCTCTTCCTTGGGATACTTGCGCAGTTTGAGGGGGAACTCCATATTTTCATACACGGTCATATGGGGATACAGTGCATAGGTCTGGAACACCATTGCGATGTCGCGATCCTTGGGGGCGACGTCGTTGACCAGTTTGCCATCGATGTACAGTTCACCGGCAGTGATCTCTTCCAGGCCGGCGATCATACGCAGGGTGGTGGACTTACCGCAGCCGGAGGGACCGACCAGAACGATAAACTCCTTGTCCTCGACGTCCAGGTTGAACTCCTGAACGGCAACGACGCCTTCCTCGGTGATTTGGAGATTGACCTTGTTCTCCTCGTCAACGATGAAATCGTCCTTCTTGCCCTTTTTCAGGCTCTTCTTCTGGCTGCCGCTGTGGGGGTAGATCTTCTTGATGTCCTTCAAAGATAAGTTCGACATACGTTTGGGCTATGATGACAAAACATTCGTTTTGTGTCACCTCGCCTCCGGAGAGCGAAACCCCGGAGACATTACGACAGGTCTCCACACTGCCGCACCGCAAGCCAATGCGGTATTGCACTCCTCCTTAATTGTTTCTCCGGCACTATGAAAATGGAGTAGATACCGGAGCCTTTAAAATTTCCATCAGCACCGCTGATGTGCCAAGGGTATTGTACCTTATTTTCACTTTTCCGCGCAACACCTATAAAATTATGATGTTTCGCTGAACAAATGACTTTTTTGTCGGGCGAACGCCCTTTTCCCCGCCGGACGGGCCTGTCACACCGGCGTTTCCCCTTCATACAGGAACGCAACGGGCTCCATTTCCATCTCCCGGAAGATCACTTCCCAGCGCTCTGCGACCCCTTCAAACCACACCGGCCGGAAGCCCGCCGCGAGATAATTTTTGATCGCCGGCCGGCGCCAGTCGTCCGTGGTCAGGTGTACTCTGGCAACGCCGTCCGCTTTCAGTTTTTTCAGCGCGTGGGACAGCATCGCGTGGCCGATTTTTTTGCCGCGGCACGCCGGGTCGGCAGCCACCATATGGATGTCGCCGTCGCCGTCCGGCATCACAAAGCCGGTGATGGTGGCAACAACGGTGCCGCTCGCTTCCTCGTACACCAGAAAGACGTCCCGTTCCGGGCAGATGTCCTGCCGGCCCCGCCAGTTGGTGATGCGGGCCTCGTAGGCGCTTTTTTCATCCATTCCTGCGGGCAGGACGCCGTTACGGCAGATCCTGGCCCAGGCCGCAATATCCTGCTCGCTGCCGTCGATATTGCGGATGGCATAGCCCGCCGGCAGCGGATAGTCCAGGACGTCGTCCATCAGTTTGGTCATTTTTAACTGGGGCGGTTTCGGTGCCGCCTGGGGTTGTGTCTGTTGTGCCATAACGATCAGTCCTCGTCCTGCTTCAAATATACGCCGCGCTTTTCCGTGATATACTCGCCGGGATTAGTCTTGGTATACTTGTTGAAATTACGCCGGAAGGTACTCAAAGAAACGTAGCCCACCGCGTGGCAGACCTCCTCGATGGACATATCGCCCTGGGACAGCAGTTCTGTTGCACGGATAATGCGGCTCTGGTTCACATAGTCGGAATAGTTGGAACCGGTCACGTTTTTGAACACCGTGGAAACGTAGGCGGAGGATTTCTGGAACCGATCC
Organism: Oscillospiraceae bacterium; assembly: GCA_015068335.1. Taxonomy (GTDB): domain Bacteria; phylum Bacillota; class Clostridia; order Oscillospirales; family Oscillospiraceae; genus Oscillibacter. The sequence goes on from SVKT01000027.1 coordinate 11,595, forward strand.
GCCACCTGCGAGAGGGACATACCGGGATCATAGAGGTTCTGGTTGATATAATCCACGATCTCGTCCTCAACGGAAACGGAGCGCTCGTTGCGGACTTTGGCAATGTTATTGCAGACCTCGTCGATCAGGCGGGAGACCTTGGCGTGGATCATAGACAGGCTCATCGCCTGCTTCATCGTTCCCGCCTCCGGCATAACGTTGATGGAGATGCCCAGACTCTGCGCGCTGCGGATGATGGTGGCGCACAGGTTGAAATACAGCAGACGGTGGGAGTTGTAGGACAGGAACAGCCGGTTCCGGTTGGTCTCGATAATGTCGTCCAGAATGGACTGCGCCGTTTCCGCGCCACTTTCCGTGATGGCGCGCAGCAGCAGCGTTTCCGCGGAAAGGGGATAATAATATCCCATATTGATCTGCTTGGCGTATTCGTCGAAAAAGACGAGGCCGTCATCGTCAGACTGAGCCATAGCCAGATTGAGCGCCGTTACGCCCTGCTCCGCAGAGAGGTAGATGTTTTCAAGGGAATCCACCGCAGTGCCTACGCCAAGACGCAGATCGGCGTCAAAGCCGCGTCTGCTCAAAATTTCCTGATAACTGCTGTTGATCTTCTCAACGGCAGAGCGGATCAGTTCCTCGGAATCCGCGTTGAACAGAATGCGGTAGCGGTTGTCGTCCAGGAAATACAGGTGCGCGGAGATGGGCAGGTCCGCCAGCGTTTCTGCCAGCAGTTCCTCCATCAGCACCTCGGTATAGCCGAGGATGGACTCTCCGTCGTCCGGTTCGTGACGCGGGGTCACGGAGCAGGAAACAGCCGCAACGGCGTAGATCCCATAGCGGAACATCAGTTCGCAATAATGGGTCTGGTCGATGGAGGGGTTGCTCAGGCGGACCGAGCCGCTGAGCAGACCGTCGATGATGCGCTGCTGGGCCAGAGGCCGCAGCCGATTCAGCATTTCCGTGTCCTCGGATCGCTGGGAAACGATCTGATCGATGGTGGTTTCCAGCGCAGAAAGTTCGTTTTTGCCGTCGCGTTCCAGTCCGTATTTTTCGGACAGGATCTTCACCGGCGCAAAGTTTGCCCGGGCCAGATACAAAGAGATGGCAATGCAGATCGCCGCAACGATCAGCAGCGTGAAAATGATGGTATAGCGGGCGTTTCTGCTGGTAAGCGTATGTACCGAGCGCGTCACGCCGATCCGGTAGCGATAGGTGTCCGCATCCGAAAACTTCTCCGTATAGAAAAGATCCTCGCCCGCGTCGGCAAGCCGGCAAGTCCACAGAGAATTGCCGTTGGAATCGGCGATCTCCGCAAAGGCCACTTTTCCGCCGGTGGCCTTCTGCAACTGGACCCGGAGATAATCCTGGTCGATGACCAGCATCATCTTGCCCTTGGGCATACCGCCGGAAACATCGGTAAATTCTGTATAGTAGACAAGGACATCCTGTCCCTGAAACTGTTCTATTTTGAAGCCCAGCACATCGGGGGAAAGGGATGGGAAGAAATACTGCATTTCCCCGGGATACTCCTCCCGGAAGAACTCAATGTTGGAAAACACGCCTGTGCTGGTGTACAGGACCTGCGAGTCCTGATAAAACTGGAAAGAAAGTTGATCCACAAAGCCGCCCTGGGCGTTCACGATCAGCGCAAGGTCCCGCAAAAGGTCCTTGTGCAGACGCTGGGTGGAAATACCGCTGAGAACGTGGTCGATATACAGGTCGTGGAGCCAGTCGCTCTCCTCCACGGAATTCAGACAGTCTTCCACGGCGCCGAGCAGCGAATCAAAGCAGTTGTCCACCGCTTGCAGCATATTTTCTTCGTGGGCAAGGTCGTTTTCCTCCGCGACACGGAGCAGGTTGGGCACCAGCAGGATCGACAGGAGCACAACGGAAATCAAGCCCGAAAAGACCGTCATCGTCAAAAGCCGCCAAAAGAAACTGACATCCCTCGACCGAGAAAAGATCTTTTTCAAGAAGCCCACTCCTTTCTGCAAACAATTGGCAGAGCATCGCGCCCTGCGCCGGGCTCACTGCTCGATTTCTTCGGTTTCTTCTTCGGTTTCTTCGACAGACTTCTCTTCGGTCGCTTCCCCGGTCTTTTGGGGGAAATAGCGGTGGATCAGGTAGTTGGCGAAGGACGCGCAAACCAGATCGCCGAAGCAGAATCCGATGAAGAAGTAATAGAGGACGGGGATGATCAGCAGCGCGATATACATCTGCGGCCGGATCAGGACAAACAGTACGTAGATCAGAATGCCGACGATAGAGCCCAGGAAGATCCCGGCAGCCTGCGGGAGACGCAGCGTCGTCAGCACCAGTGCGTTACGCAGATGGCCCTTGATGGGCAGGTCATAGGTAACGATCAGTACGTAAATGATCTGCTGTGCAAACAGCCAGAACAGAAAGGCAATGCAGGCCAGAGCCATCAGGCCGGGGAACGCTCCCTCGAATCCGCTGGCCGCAGCGGTCTGCCACGCGTTCCAGAGGATCATCGGGATGAGCGAGGTGATAAACGCAGGCACCAGGGACTGCTTCCAGTTTGCTTTCCATCCTGCCCAGAAATTGCGAAACGGCGGGCAGGTCTCCTCCTTTGCCCACTCGCGCATCACACGCGCCATACCGGCACGGGCCGGGCCCGTAATGGTAATGAGCGGGATCAGACCCCAGCACATCATAGAAAAAGAATAAGATGCGCCGGACAGGTCGCCGTTTGCAAGGAAGGTCATTGCGCCGCTCCCCAGGTAAATCGCCCAGAGGACCGCCGGCAGGAAAAACAGGCAATAGAACAGATTCAAAAAGATAAGAGAAAAGAGTTGGTCGGACAAGACGCAGAGGAACAGTTCCCGGCGGTTACGGGGCTCTCCGTGTCTTTTTCGCCAACTTCTATTGCCTGTCCAGAAATTTTCAAACATAAATTGCTTCGCTCCAATCGATGCGTACAGGTGCGGATAGGGAAACAGGCCGGCGGCCCATTTCCCATCATCCGTCAATGCGTATGGTTTTGTGAAAAAACAGGAGCGGGAAACGGGTCAAAGACCCGTTTCCCGTCATCCATTAGCATATACGATTGCTCTGTTAAAAGGCGCGGGAATTAGCCCTTATTAGCGCGGTCGTAAACGTTCTGGTGAACCTGAGTGATTTCCTTCAAGCCCAGTTTCTCCATATTCTTCACGAAGGTATCCCAATCCTTATCGATATCGGCAGTGCCGTTAACGAACTTGGCGTGCATCTCGGCTCTGTAAGCGTCGAAGTCAGCCTTGTAAGTATCGATGATGAACTGCTCGTCTTCGGTGTAGTAGTTCACAACGGGAAC
>SVKT01000136.1 GCA_015068335.1 Oscillospiraceae bacterium
GTCCGTCCAGCCCTCTTTGTCGGTGTGGGTGCGGTAGCCCAGGATGCCCTCATAGCCGGTGATGCTCAGACAGCCCTTGGCGCCGAAGGGGGAGAAGTCGGGATGCTCCTCCACGAACTTGTCCAGAATGGTGATGGCGTCCAGATCGCGGCTGACCACTTCCTTGCCGGCGGGGTCCAGACCCCAGGACCACAGCTTGCCGTCCTCGCCGAAGATCAGCTTGTATGTAAAGCCGTCGCCCAGGGTGTAGTAGTTGTAGTTCACGTCATCGTAGGAGATGATGAGGGGTTTTTTGCCCTCGGGCAGGTAGAGGGTGTTCTTCACCATCTTGGGGTTGCCGGCCTCGTCGGTGGTTTCGCTCCAGCAGTCCATAATGTCTACAAGAATGTAACCCTTTTCGTACACGCTCTGCAGGATCTTGTTGTACTCGTCCACGGTGACCATCCAGTCGTCGTAGCCGTTGGCCATGCTGTCGCCGTCAAAGGCCTGCTCGGGATAGGCGATGACGGGGTGGAAGAACAGGTGCTCCACCACGCCCTTGTAGGCTTTGTACTTTACGCCGTTTCGCTCGCCGCCCTCGGGCATGACGGTGGGATCGAGGATCTCATAGGGCTCTGGGTTGGGGTTGGGCTTGCCCTCGGGGATGGAGGGCTGCTGCTCCGTACCCTGCTCGGGGGTGGAGGGCACGGTGGGATCGGTGGGTTCTTCCGTTCCGGTGGAGGGGGATTCGGGGGTGGGCTTGTCGGCGTTGCCGCAGGCCGAAAGGGAGAAGATCAGAACAAGACAAAGGATAAAACTGGTGATGCGGCGCATAAGATCGTTCCTTTCTGTGGGGGATTCGGGCAGTGAGGCGCTCACCGCCATTATAAACTGTAATGATTATAGCAGAGAATTCGACAAAAAAGAAGAACAAAACAATGACAAATCAGTAAAAAAAGAGTCCCCTGTTCCGGGGGGAACAGGGGAGGAAGGAATACGGTGCATCAGCGCTTTTCGCCCGCCTTGAATACCAGCGCCATCAGCACGCCGAAGACCACGGCGGCGGTGATGCCGCCGGCAGTGGCGGTGAGGCCGCCGGTGAGCACGCCCAGCCAGCCCTTTTCCGCCACGGCCTTTTCCACGCCTTTTGCCAGCGCGTGGCCGAAGCCGGTCAGGGGCACGGTAGCGCCTGCGCCGCCCCAGTCGGCGATGGGCTGGTATAGACCCAGCGCGCTGAGCAGCACACCCGCCACCACATAGCCCGTCAGGATGCGGGCGGGGGTCAGGCGGGTCTTGTCGATGAGAATTTGTCCGATGGCGCAGAGGATGCCGCCGCAGACAAAGGCTTTCAGATAGTCCATAGTGACCTCCTATTTTGTCGTGGAAATGCACACGGCGTGGCAGATGCCGGGGATGCTCTCACCCTGAAAGCTGGACGTGGGGGAGAGCAGAGCACCGGTGGGGGCAAAGAGGATGCGCTTCCACTTCCCCTCCAGCATGCCGCCCAGCAGGTAGCCGTTCAGCACGGAGGCCGAGCAGCCGCAGCCGGAGGCGCCGGCGTGCATATCCTGCTTTTCCCGGTTATAGAGCAGCAATCCGCAGTCGAGAAAGTTGTCGCCCAGCGTGACGCCGTCCTTTTCAAAGAAGTCCCGCACGATGGCGTGGCCCAGTTCCCCCAGATCGCCGGTGATGACGAGATCGTAGTCGGCGGGTGTGGTCTCCGTGTCCCGGAAGAAGGCGGCGAGGGTATCGTAGGCGGCGGGTGCCATGGCGGCGCCCATATTGTTGCCGTCGGTGATGCCCCGATCCACGATCTTGCCGCAGGTGACGTGGGTGATATAGGGTCCCTTCCCCTCGGCGTCGAGAATGGTGCAGCCGGCGGCGGTGGCGGTCCACTGGGCGGTGGGGGGACGCTGGCTGCCGTAGGGCACGGGCATGCGGTACTGCCGCTCCGCCGTGCAGAAGTGGGAGGAGGTCATGGCGGCGCAGCGGCGGGCATAGCCGCCGTCGATGAGCAGGGCGGCAAGGGACAGGGACTCGCCCATGGTGGAGCAGGCGCCGTAGAGCCCGTAGAAGGGGATGTTGAACTCCCGCAGACCGAAGGAGGAGCCGATGCACTGATTCAGCAGGTCGCCGGCGAAGATATAGTCCAGGTCCTTGGGCTTGAGCCGTGCCTTGTCCAGCGCCCGCTGCAGCGCCTTCTTCTGCATGGCGGACTCGGCCTTCTCCCAGGTCTTTTCACCGAAGAAGGAATCGTCGCCGGTTTCGTCAAAGAATTTGCCCAGCGGGCCCTCTTTTTCCTGCTTGCCGCCGATGTTGGCGAAGGAGATCACGGAGGGGGGATGGGAGAGGGCGACGGTGCGCCGTCCAACACGCTTGTTGTTCATGGAAACCACCTCGCTTGACGGATTTTTCGTAGTATTTCCATGGCGGGAAAAAATATGAGCGGCAGAAAGGGGCACACAGGGGAGGACAGGGCGTGCCCGCGCAAAAGAAAGGATCGCCGCAAAATTGCGGCGATCCCAAAGCGGATCGTGGCGTTGTGCCGGGCGGGTGGGTCAGCCCTCCAACTCGTGGCAGAAAAGCAGACACGCCGGCTCACCGTTCCAGCGGATCCTGGAAGCGCTGGCCCGGACGCGCGTTCCGAAGCAACTGTCGTTGATGACGGCAGAGGCTTTTTGGACTTGGAGGATGTCTACGGCGGGGCAGTCCTCGCAGCGCTT
>SVKT01000028.1 GCA_015068335.1 Oscillospiraceae bacterium
GTGAAGAAGGCCTGGTGGAAGAAATTCGTGCAGGAGAATCCCTACAACGTGGGTCAGGACTCCGCCATTCTGATGAACCCCCAGACCTGGGTGGCCTCCGGCCATCTGGGCGGCTTCGCCGATCCCATGATGGACTGCAAGGAGTGCAAGGAGCGCTTCCGCGCCGACAAACTGATCGAGGACTGGTGCGCCGAAAACGCATTTACCCTGCCCAAGCCCATCGACGCCTTCTCCCAGCAGGAGATGGCCGCCTTCGTGGAGGAGCACAACATCTGCTGCCCCACCTGCGGCAAGCATAACTTCACCGACATCCGTCAGTTCAACCTGATGTTCAAGACCTTCCAGGGCGTTACCGAGGATGCCAAGAACACCGTGTATCTGCGTCCCGAGACTGCCCAGGGTATCTTTGTCAACTTCAACAACGTCCAGCGCACTACCCGCCGCAAACTGCCCTTCGGCGTGTGCCAGATCGGCAAGTCCTTCCGCAACGAGATCACCCCGGGCAACTTCACCTTCCGCACCCGCGAGTTCGAGCAGATGGAACTGGAATTCTTCTGCAAGCCCGGCACGGATCTGGAATGGTTCCAGTACTGGCGCAGTTTCTGCCACGACTGGCTCATTGGCCTGAATATGGCAGACGAGAACCTGCGCCTGCGCGACCACGATCCCGAGGAACTGTGCTTCTACTCCAAGGCCACCACGGACTTTGAGTTTATGTTCCCCTTCGGCTGGGGCGAACTGTGGGGCGTTGCCGACCGTACCGACTATGACCTGACCCAGCACCAGAACCATTCCGGTCAGGATATGACCTACTTCGACCCCGAGACCAACGAGCGCTATGTGCCCTACGTTGTGGAGCCCTCCCTGGGCGCTGACCGCGTGGTGCTGGCTTTCCTGGTGGAGGCTTATGACGAAGAAGTGGTGGACGCCGAGAAGAACGACGTCCGTGTGGTGATGCACTTCCATCCCGCGCTGGCACCCTTTAAGGTGGCCGTGCTGCCCCTGAGCAAGAAACTCAGCGAAAAGGCCCGCGAGATCCAGGCTGAACTGAGCAAGGAGTGGATGGTGGACTTCGACGAGACCGGTTCCATCGGCAAGCGCTATCGCCGTGAGGACGAGATCGGTACGCCCTTCTGCGTCACCGTGGACTTCGACACCGTGGGCGACGCCGAGAAGGAAGGCGACAACTGCGTCACCGTCCGCGACCGCGACACGATGGAGCAGGTCAGAATGCCCATCAGCGAGTTGAAGAACTACCTGCGGGAGAAACTGGCCTATTAAGAAAACCCTCTTTGCGGGACACGGGAGAAACCCGTGTCCCGCTTGCATATCCAAAGGAGTGTGAGTCTTTGAAACGAAGAAATCGCCCCATTGGGCCCCAATGGCTGCGGGGTATCCTGTTTGTGCTGCTTTCGGCGGCTATGGGATATGCGATCACCCGGGCCGTGCTGCCTATCAACTTCCCCGATGCGACGGAACTGGCAAAATGGGTGGATAAATACCCCAACTATATTGCCCTGACGACGGTGATCTACGCCCTGCCGGTGGCGGTGCTGGGCGCCGTGACGGGACGGCTGTGGCTGGGCGGCGCCGTGACCGGCGCGGCGGCGATGGCCCTCGCGCTGGTGAACTACTTCAAGACCGCCATCAACGGCACGCCCCTGTCGCTGGCGGACTTCGGTCTTGCCACGCAACTGGGCGAGGTGGCCGGCGTTGCCGGCAGCCTGACGCCGCCGGAGGGATTCTGGCCTCTGGCGGGCCTGGTGCTGGCCTGTGTGGCGGCACTGGTCGTGACCCGGCGCCTGACGATGCTGCGGGGAAAAGGACGGTTTTTCTGCGCCACGCTGTCGCTGGCGGCACTGCTGGCTCTGTTTTCTCCCCTCTGCGCCCCGACGGTGGGCGAGGTCTTTTCCGTGGACGTCTACGCCCGGATGCCCGCCGCCCACAACAACAGTTTCCACGGGCTGACCATTGCCCTGTGGCGGGATCTGGTGGTGCAGGATATGCCTGCGCCGGAGGGATACAGCGAGGCGTCTATGCAGCGGGTGCTGGCGCGCATCGACGAACTGCTGGCGGAGGATGAGCCGGCGCAGGCGGATGACGGCGCGGCGGTGCAGCCCAATGTCATTATGATCCTCTCCGAGGCCTTTTTCGACGTGACATCCCTGCCGGATCTCACCTATGACGCCGACCCGCTGGCCAATTTCCACGCGTTGGAAAAGGAGGGCATCAGCGGCACCTTTTACAGCCACTATCTGGGCTATGGCACCGGCTATCTGGAAATTGCGATGCAGTATGGCGTCAGCAATATGGATTTCGGCGCCAGCACCAACATCTGCTTTCTGGAAGATGAAAAGTACGAACTGTTTTCCTCCCTGCCGGAGCAGTACACCGGCAGCGGCAATTACCGCGCCGAGATGTTCCACGCCTATAACGACAGCCTGTATAACCGCACTGTTACCTATCCGCTGCTGGGCTACTCCGATCTGTCCTTCTCCGCAGACATCCAGCAGATGGGCATTGAGTGGAGCGGCAGCGTCTACGGCGGCTATTACCTGAAAGACGCCTATATGTACAAGGGGATGCTGCAACGTATGGAGGAGATCAACGCCTCCGGACAGCGCGCCTTCCTCTACGGCATTACAATGGAAAACCACCAGCCCTTTGATGTGGAAAAGTTTGGCGGCGCCTGCCAGATCGGCGTGGAGAGCGAAGTGCTCGCCCCGGAGGATCTGGAAATTGCAAAGGTGATGGTGGAGGGTATGACCCGGGCCGATCAGGCGCTGGGCGCGCTGGTTTCCGCCCTGCGGGAGAGCGACGAGCCCACCGTGGTCGTGTTCTTCGGCGACCACCGGCCCAACCTGTTCCTCACCGACGGCGACACCATCTACACCAAATACGGCATCAGCCCCTCCAACGATATGACGGCGTGGACGCCGGAACAGGTGGCGGAACTGTATTCCACGGACTACCTCATCTGGGCCAATGACGCCGCGCTACTGCAAGGCCGTACCGGAACGGAGCAGGACAGCAGCATCACCGCCGTGGGCCCCCAACTGCTGGATCTGACCGGCACGCCGGTCTCCCGTTACTGGGGCCTGCTGCAAAAGGTGAGTGAAGTCTGCCTTGCCAACGGCGAATTGTATTTCGCCGACGGGGAGAGCGGTATTTCCGCCTCCGAAGCCGCTGCGGCGCTGACGGAGGAACAAAGAGAACTGCTGGAACTGCGCGCCGCCGTGGTATATGACGCCTTTTTCGGCAAACACTATATTACCGCCGCGATGAACGAGCCGGCAGGCACCTGATACTTTTCGACGGAAAAACCGCCGAAACAACGCAAAAATGCCCCCGAGCGGAACGCCTGTCCGCCCGGGGGCTGTTTGATTCCACAAAAAGGTAGACCTATTTTTGTTAAGACTGCGCCAAGAACAAAACTTGTAATGAGTCCTGAGTTTTTGTATGATAATAGTATCATTGGGCTCGCGCCGCAGCGCACAACGAGCCGGAAAGAGGGAGTGTTATGGAAAAGATCTTTCGACTGAAAGAGAATGGCACCTCCGTGCGCACGGAGTTGTTGGCCGGACTCACCACTTTTATGACGATGGCGTATATCATCGCCCTGAATCCCAATCTGCTGACCAACTTCGACACGGGATCCGCCCTGTGGAACGGCGTATTTATGGCGACCTGTCTGGCGTCTGCCGTGGCAATGTTCTGTATGGCGTTCCTGGCAAACAAACCCTTCGCGCTGGCACCCGGTATGGGCCTGAACAGTTTCTTTGCTGTGGTCACCGCCAACATCGTGGGCATCACCGGCCTGAGTTATGTGGCCTCTTTCCAGGCGGCCCTGATCATCATTTTGATCGAGGGTATCGTGTTCCTGATCCTCTCTGTGCTGAACATCCGCGAAAAGATCGTGGAGGCCATTCCTCTGGGCGTGCGTTTCGGCATTGCGCCCGCCATCGGCATTATGCTGATGAACATCGGTCTGGGCTCCAATGTGGGCATTTATGCCGAGGGCAACGGCTTCTCCGCCCCCTTCTATGTGATGCGTGACTTCTTCGGCGCCCTGACCCCCAGCGTCATTCAGGGCAGTATGGGCGAGGCCGGTTACAGCACGATGGTGCTGACCGTGATTACGATGTTTGTGGGTCTGTTCATTATGGTGGTTCTGGCCAAGAAGGGCATTAAGGCCGCCGTGCTGCTGGGTATGCTGGCCGCCTCTATCGTCTACTGGATCGGTCAGTTCGCCTTCCTCGGCACCAATCCCTTTGCTGCCCTTGAAGGCGCATCCTTCATTCCTCCCTTCGCCGATATGATGGAGACCACGTTCTTCAAATTCAACTTCGCCGGTCTGATGGAACTGGGCTGGTTCACCGTGATCACGCTGGTCATCACCTTCTGTATGATCGATATGTTTGACACCATCGGCACGCTGGTGGGCACTGCATCCCGCGCCGGTATGGTGGATGAGAACGGCAATATGCCCAAGATGAAGGAAGCCCTGCTGTCCGACGCCATCGGCACCGTGACCGGCGCCTGCACCGGTACTTCCACCGTCACCACCTTCATCGAGTCCGCCTCCGGCGTTGAGGTCGGCGGCCGCACCGGCCTGACCGCCCTGACCACCGGCGTGCTGTTCCTGGCCTGTATCTTCATCGCTCCTGTTGCCGCAGTCATTCCCGCCGCGGCCACCTCCGCCGCCCTGATCTATGTGGGCGTGCTGATGCTGCAAGGTCTGCGCAACGTGAACTTCGACGATCTGGATCAGATGCTGCCCGTTGCCCTGATGCTCATCGCAATGCCCGTGTCCGGCTCCATCGGCCACGCCATCGGTCTGGGCCTGATCTCCTACACCGTGGTCAAGGTCTTCACCGGCAAGGCCAAGGAAGTGTCCGTCCTGACCTATATCATCTCCCTGCTGTTCGTGTTGAAGTTCTTCCTGATCGTGTGATCAAAGAAAAACGAATCAAACGGCCGACCCGAATGGGTCGGCCGTCTTTTTGCGGTTTAATAGAACATTCCCATAAAGCCGTCGGGCATCTGTCGGCTCTGCTCCCAGAGATCCTCGAACTGCACCCGGGTGATCTGATGCACGTGGCCCTCGCTGCCGGCCAGTTCCTGCGGGTCTACCGGCGGGGTATCCAGATCGTCAAAGGACTCATACACGCCCACCCGAAACACCTCCACCTTGCGGCACAGGCTGCCGGTGCGGTCCATTTCCAGAAACAGCCGCCAGGGCTCGTCCGGCTCCTCGTGTTCCCATTCGATCATATAATACTGCATTGTTGCCCTCCTGATGTGATTATCGGTTGTTGAAAAACGCTTCAATGTGGGCGCGATCCGCCTGCACGCTGCCCTGAGCAAAGCCGTTTCGGCCGCCGCCCCGTCCGTTCAGCGCTGCATTCATCGCCTTGACCAGCGGCGCGATATCTGCGCCGTCGGCGCGGAGCAGCGCGTAGTTGTATGTTCCGTCCTCTCCGGCAAAGACGGCTGCAAGGCCGCCGCACCGCTGGGCTACGGCGTCCGCCAGACGGCGCACGCTGTCCGGCGCCATAGGCGGCTGCACCAGCAGGACGTCGCCCTGCCCCGCGTGGGTCTCTGCGAGGGACGCAAAGACCTGCGCTTCCAGACCGGCTGCGCGGAATTTCAGGTCAGACAGTTCCTGCGCCAGCCGTTCCACGGCGGCGAAAGTGTCAAAAGCCTTGACGGAGAGTTTCTGCCCCACGGCGCGATTCTGGTCGTAGACTTTCCCCAGATAGGTCAGCGCCCGCTGGCCGCAGAGGATCTCGATCCGCACGCCCTCCCGGAACTTCTGGACAGACAACACTTTAATAAGCCCCACCTGTCCTGCGGTGCGGACGTGAGTGCCGCAGCAGGCGCAGCAGTCGGCGCCGGGAAATGACACGATGCGCACCTGCCCCGTCAGTTCCTTCTTACTGCGGTAGTTCAGCGCGGCGAGCGTCTTGGGGTCGGGACAGGTGATCTGCACCGGTGTGTCCGCCCAGATGCATTCGTTGGCCTTGCGCTCGGCGTCCAGCGCCTGTTCCCACGAGATCTCTGTGTTGTAGTCGATGGTGACGGTATCGGCGCCCAGATGGAAGCCCACATTGTCGCAATCGTAGTCCGCGCAGAGGATGCCGGAGATGATGTGCTCACCGGAGTGCTGCTGCATATGGTCGAAGCGGCGGGCCCAGTCGATGGCGCCGGTGACGGCAGTGCCCGCATCCAGCGGACGGTCACAGAGGTGGCGGATCACGCCGTCCTTCTCGTGGACGTCGATGACGGCGGCGCCGCCCAGCGTGCCGCGGTCAGAGGGCTGTCCGCCGCCCTCGGGATAAAACGCCGTGCGATCCAGCACCACATTCCAGCCGCCCTTTGTCTCCTCGCAGGAGAGCACGGTGGCGGTGAAGTCCCGGGCAAAGGCGTCCGCATAATACAGTTTTTCGGTTTCCATAGAAAGCATTCCTTTCAGGGCAGGGAAAATGATTACAGTTTGTAAAAACAACAATAAACAATACGTTTTGTTTTCGCGGTTGGACAGGAATAGTGTACCACAAGAGAGAAAAAAAGAAAAGAGGGGGGAAAATGTAAAGCACGCTTGACATCTGAGGTTTGCTGTGGTATGGTTTAGATGTAAAGCGGACTTTACATTAACGGGAGGCGCCCTGCGTTGTTGGCCGCAGCGGGAAGGACGCCGGAGAGGAGAGACTATGAAAAATCGGATCGAAGAGATTCGAAAGGAAAAGAATATCCGGCAGGAGGAGTTTGCCGCAGCGCTGGGTGTGTCGCGGCAGACCATCAGTTCTCTGGAAAACGGGCGGTACAATCCGTCCATCCTGCTGGCGCACAAAATTGCCGTATATTTCGGGATGACCATTGAGGATGTTTTCATTTTCGACGAGGAAACTTAAAGCAAGGAGGATCTTTATGAAAAACTACGGAAGCCGGATTTTTTTAAGCATTTTCTGGATTGTGCTTGGCATCGTTCTGTGTGCCTGCCACTTTGCCGGTTTGATTGAAGAGTATTGGAGCAGTATGGGATTCGCTTTTATCGTGGTCGGTATTTTGCAGGTCATCCGGCAGATCCGCTACCGCACCAACAAGGACTATCAGGAGAAGTTCGATACGGAAGTCTATGACGAGCGCAACCGCTTCCTCCGCAACAAGGCCTGGGCCTGGGCAGGCTATCTGTTTGTGCTGATCGCGGCGGTTTCCACCATCGTGTTCAAACTGATGGATATGGAAGAATGTATGATGATGGCCTCCGGCAGCGTGTGCCTGCTGCTGGTTCTGTATTGGGTGTGCTTCCTGATCCTGCGAAAAAAATACTGAAAGAAACCGCCGCACCCTTTGGTGCGGCGGTTCTTTTTGGGAGTATCAGATATCGGAAACCCGGTTGCGCCACTCGACCTCGGCGTCCAGATCCTTTTTCAGTTTTTCATTTTCGGCCACCAGTTCGTCATAGTGACGGCTCTGCACGTAATACTTCACGAAACTGAACGTGGCCTCCTGGAATTCCTCGTCGGTATATTCGGGGAGGAGAGAACCGTTGACCCGGCGCAGACCGTGCACGGAGATCACAACCAGACGGCGATGCTTTTCAGACAACTGGATCAGTTTCAGATTTTCCGGGATCTGCAAGTCCAGACCGTAGATGTCATTCACCAGGTCCAGCAGTCGGCGCTGCTCCGGCTTGGCGGAGATGATAACGCCGTATTTTTTGAACAGGTTTTTCAGATAATCCACGGAAACATCCTCGCGGGTGATGGTTCCCTTGCCGATACCGGTAAACATCGTGTTGGACAGGGAAAAACTGACATATACCTCATTGCCGGTCTTCGGATAGTTCATAACGGTACCTCCTGTTATAGATTGGCTGCTGCCTTGATGGCTATATTATAAAATGTGTTTGCGTAAAAGGCAAGAAAATTTTGCGTAAATAAGCAGCCGGCCCATACGGGCCGGCTGCTTGAAGAAGCGATTATTCCTCCACGGGAACGAGGGCGATGTGCAGTTCGTCCAACTGTGCCTGGGTGACGGCAGAGGGGGCATCCATCATAATGTCCTGTGCGTTCTTGTTCATCGGGAAGGGGATGATCTCGCGGATGGACTCCTCGCCGGCCAGCAGCATCACCATACGGTCCACGCCGGGAGCGATGCCCGCGTGGGGAGGTGCGCCGTAGGTGAAGGCGTTGTACATAGCGGGGAACTTGGCCTTCACGTCATCCTCGCCCAGGCGGACCATCTCGAAGGCCTTGATCATAATCTCGGGGTCGTGGTTACGGACAGCGCCGGAGGACAGTTCCACACCGTTGCAGACCAGGTCGTACTGGTCGGCGGTGATGGACAGGGGGTCGATCTCGCCGCGCTCGGCTTTCAGCAGGGATTCCATTCCGCCGGAGGGCATAGAGAACGGGTTGTGGCAGAACTCCAACTGGCCGGATTCCTCGCCCATCTCGTACATCGGGAAGTCCACGATCCAGCAGAAGGCGTACTGCTCACGGTCCATATGGCCGGGAACGGCGGCGCCCAGGGTCTTGACCAGCACGCCGGCGGTCTTCTGTGCGGCGCCCAGGGCGCCGGCGGACAGCGCCACGAAGTCGTTGGCTTTCAGGCCCAGAGCGGCAACAACGGCGTCCTTGATGGGGGCGACGAACTTGGCGATGCCGCCCACCACTTCGCCGTTTTCGTCCAGACGGAACCAGTAGGCCTTGCCGCCGGAGACCACTTCCACGTCGGCCAGGGTCTTGTCGATGAACTTGCGGGTCTCCTTGAAGTCAGACACCACAACGGCCTTGACCACGTTGCCCTCAAAGGGACCGAAGCCGCAGCCGCCCAGAACGGCGGTGGCGTCCTGCACGGTCAGGTCGATGCGCAGGTCGGGCTTGTCGGAGCCGTACTTGTCCATCGCTTCCAGATAGGGGATGCGCATAAAGGGTGCGCCGGAGGCACGGTCATACTTGCCGTACTTGGCGAAGATGGGAGGCAGGACCTTCTCGCAGACGGCGAACACGTCCTCCTGAGAGGCGAAGGCCATCTCCATATCCAACTGATAGAACTCGCCGGGGCTGCGGTCGCCGCGGGCGTCCTCGTCGCGGAAGCAGGGGGCGATCTGGAAATACTTGTCGAAGCCGGAGGTCATCAGCAACTGCTTGAACTGCTGGGGCGCCTGGGGCAGCGCATAGAACTTGCCGGGGTGCTTACGGGCGGGTACCAGATAGTCGCGGGCGCCCTCGGGGGAGGAGGCGGTCAGAATGGGAGTGGTGATTTCCAGGAAGCCCTCGGCGGTCATAGCCTGACGCAGGGCGGCCACCACGTTGCAGCGCAGGATGATGTTGCTCTTGACCTCGGGGTTGCGCAGGTCCAGATAGCGGTATTTCAGGCGCAGGGTCTCGTCGGCCTCGCGGCTGCGGTTGATCTGGAAGGGCAGTTCGTTGTGGCGGCAGCGGCCCAGGATCTCCACCTTGGCGGGGACGACCTCGATGTCGCCGGTGGGGATCTTGCTGTTCTTGCTGTCGCGTTCGCGGACGGTGCCTTCCACAGAGATGGTGGATTCCTTGGTGATGGCCTTGAAGGCATTCACCATCTCCTCGGTCTCGGCGACCACCTGAGTGGTGCCGTAGAAGTCACGGACGACCACGAAGGCCAGGGCGGCGGAGACCACGCGGACGTTCTCCATCCAGCCGACGATCTTGACGGACTTGCCTGCGTCCTCCAGACGCAGCGCTCCGCAGGTATGGGTACGATTCTGCATCATAATAAATAACTCCTTTTTGGATGTGATTTCGGAGAAATTCTGAAGATGATTCACAATTTTAACTGCTATTAGTAATATTTCAACTTAATATTGCGGATTGTAATCACTTTACGGGAAATCAGTCGAGACCGATATAGGAGGGTCCGGCGATGAGCCGCTCCAAGGCGGCGGAAAGGTCCAGAGCCGTCAGTTCCGGAGCAAGCGCCAGTGTTATCTGATCCGCGGTTTGCCGCAGATCGTCCTCCAAAGCGACCCGGCCCTGGGTGTACTTCATAGCGTGGGGGGAAATGCCCGTGGACTGCGCGCCAAAGGTCTCCTCATACAGGTCCAGCAGTTTTTGCTCCAACAGGGCGTGGTATGCCTCCCAGCGAAGCCCCTCTGCCGTCATACAGAGATAGCCGATAGGGAACAGTGTCAGTTCTCCGTCGGTGACCGTGATGCCCTTTTCTTCCGCCAGCTGCTCCAAAGCCAGATCCATTTTGACGGCGGTGAGCGTGTCCGCCAGGGCCGCGTTCGGGTTACAGGCGTTGGGGCCAGACAGGATCAGTTGGTGATACTGTTTGCGCAGGTTCCTGCACAGATGGTTGGACACCTGCTCCGCTGTTATGGACGCGTCGCCTGTTGTTACCACCACGGTCTCCGGCTCCAGGCCCAGAATGTCCCGGCATTGATCAAAGGTCGTGGGGGTGAAGATCCGCCGCTGGGCAGGAGACACCAGCCGCGCCAGCATAGCGGCGGCTGCGCCCCGGGTCAGTTCACCTCCGGAGTTGAAGGTGCCGAACGCGTCCGTGCCGTTGAGGATGCCAATCTGATAGAGGGAGAAAATGTCGGCGTTGCGCACATCCGGCGGCGAGGTAATGTCGTTGAGAACCGGCAGGGAAATCTCTGCGGCCTCCAGCACGGCGCACAGCAGCCGGGCGAAGTAACCCCGCTGGCAGGGACTGTCTGCCGTCCAGGCAAAGGCGCCGCCGGTGCCAAACTCCGGGCCGAAGGGCGGCTCGCCCAGATGCTCTGACAGATAGTCGTAGTGTGGCTGATACCAGACCTCGCCCTCTGCCGGGGCGGGGAAGTTTCCGTCGCCGCCGGTCAGCAGATGCAGTAGCCGGGCGGTGATGACGGTGATTTCTGCCCGGGTCAGGCTGGAAGTATAGTCAAAGCGGTCGGCGGTCTTGCCCTCCATCAGGCCGGTTTCGTAGACGGTCTCAATGGCATCTTTACACCAGGCCCCGGCGGCATCTGTGAAACGGCCGTCGTAGACCTTGACTTTTGGCACCAGCCAGCCGGTCTGCTGGGGCGCGGGAGCGATCAGCAGCGGTTCTGCCAACACGGAGGGGCTGACGGTGAAAAGCAGAACCAGAGTCAACAGTAGGGGAATTATGCGAAAACGCTTCATAAATAACTCCTTTTTGTATAATCAATCACTGATATTACGAACAGTAATTACTTTTCCAGAATAACGGCGCCCTTATCCAGTTCGGCCAGGCCGGCCTTGATGCGATAGACGGTGGCGGCGGGTTCCAGTTTGGTCTGCTCGCCGGTCTTCATATCCTTGCAGGCGACCACGCCGGCGTTGATCTCGTCCTCACCCAGGAACACCACGTAGGGGATGGCGAGGTTGTTGGCGTAGGTCATCTTGGCCTTGAATTTCTTCTGCTCGGTGTAGAGTTGGGTGCGGATGCCGTTTTCCCGCAGTTGGGTCGCAAAGGCGATGGCGGCGGAGAGATCGTCGGTCATCGGCAGTACCAGCACGTCGGCAGGAGCGGTGGGCAGTTCGGGGTTGAGCAGGTTCTGCTCGCCCAGTACGTAGAACAGGCGGGTCAGGCCGATGGAGATGCCCACGCCGGGCAACTGCTTGTCGGTGTAGAACTCGGCCAGATTGTCATAGCGGCCGCCGGAGCAGACGGAACCGATCTCGGGATGGTCCAGCAGGGTCGTTTCGTAGACGGTGCCGGTGTAGTAGTCCAGGCCGCGGGCGATGGTCAGGTCCACGGCGAAGTTTTCCGCGGGGATGCCGAAGGCGGAGAGGTACTTCACAACGGTGTTCAGTTCGGCAACGCCGGCGTCAAACACTTCGTTGCGGCCGGAATAGCCTTCCAGTGCGGCCAGAACAGCCTCGTTGCTGCCGGTGATGGCGATGAACTTCAAGATCTCGTCGGCGTCGGCCTCGTTCAGGGCAATTTCCTCCCCCATCAGAATGGCCTTCACCTTCTCGGCGCCGATCTTGTCCAGTTTGTCCACGGTGCGCATAATGTCGCCGCTCTTTTCCGTCAGACCCAGCATTGCGTAGAAACCGTTGAGGATCTTGCGGTTGTTGACCCGGATCTGGAACCGTTTCAGGCCCAGTGTGGAGAAGGTCTTGTAGATGATGGCGGGAATTTCCGCCTCGTTGGTGATGTCCAACTTGCCGTCGCCGATGATGTCGATGTCGGCCTGATAGAACTCGCGGAAGCGGCCGCGCTGGGCGCGCTCGCCGCGGTAGACCTTGCCGATCTGGTAGCGGCGGAAGGGGAAGGAGAGGTCGTTGTAGTGCAGGGCCACGTATTTGGCCAGAGGCACGGTCAGGTCAAAGCGCAGGCTCAGGTCGCTGTCGCCCTTCTGGAAGCGGTAGATCTGCTTTTCGGTCTCGCCGCCGGCCTTGGCCAGCAGGACTTCGCTGGATTCGATGACGGGGGTGTCCAGCGGCGTGAAGCCGTAGAGGGAATAGGTGCGGCGCAGGATCTCCATAATGCGCTCCATCTGCTGCTGGGGCGCGGGCAAAAGTTCCATAAAGCCGGACAGCGTCCGGGGGGTCATTTTTGCCATTGTAACAGTCTCCTTCTATCGTAAAATGTTATTTGCGGATAAAAAAACATACTCTCGTCCCCAAATTTTGGGACGAGAGCATAATTGCTTCGTGGTGCCACCCAAATTCGGGGCAAGGCCTGTTGTCAATATCGTTCTGGATGGCAGTGCAGCGGATTTTTTCGCCAGACGAACCAAAACGCGCAGACGATCCTTGGCGGATCGGCGAGCATTTGGGGAAGGATGGCGGAACAAGCCGCGCGCAGCCGTCAGAAAAGATATTGTCAGCAGGGCTAAAAAGAGCCCCCTTTGGCCTCCTGTTACGGGGAGGGTGCCGTGGGCGTTTCCGCCCCCGCTCCGCCGCTGTCCTTCATCCGGGGCGAACAGGACACTTTCAGCGGGGTGTCCCTCTCTGTGGATCGAGATCCGAATTACTGCTGCGGCATCAGCGCGGTTTGATGATTGTATACAATTTTTAAGAAAAAGTCAAGCGATGGGACGGTTGGAGGGGTTTACGATGCAGCGCCAGTCCAGATCGCCCCGGGCCAGGCCCAGCACCAGCATTTCTGCCGTGGCGATGTTGCTGGCAAAGGGGATGTTGTTCTGGTCGCACAGATGGGAGATGTAGGAAACATCGTCCGCCAGGTTTTCCACGGTGGGGTCGTTGAAAAACAGGACCAGATCAAACTCGTTGTAGGCGATACGTGCGCCGATCTGCTGGCTTCCGCCGTGGGTATAGGACAGGAAGCAGTGAACGTTCAGGCCGGTGGCCTCGGCAACCATATGGCCGGTGGTGTTGGTTGCGTAAATATGGTGCTGAGAGAGGATGCCGGCATATGCGGTGCAAAACTGGACCATCAGTTCTTTTTTATTGTCGTGGGACATCAGCGCGATATTCATCGGAAGATCCGCTCCTTTCTTTCATTTGATGCGCAGCAGAGGAACTCTGCCGCCGTGGATGCGTGCAGCAATATTGCGGTAGGCCAGAGCCGCGCTGCTCTGACTGTCGGTCAGCAGCAGGGGCAGGCCGCGATTCAGGCTCAGGGGCAGGGCGTCATCCTCGGGCACAACGCCGATCAGGGGCAGACCGGCCTTGTCAATGGCGTCGTCGATGGTGGCGTGCATACTGCGCAGCAACTTTTTCCGCACGCGGTTCACCACCAGATGCAGCGTGCCGCTGCCGAAATGGTGCAGTTCCGTGACGGTGTGCTGGGCGTCCCGCAGGGAGGAGGCGTCGGAGGTGGTGACCACCACCACGCGATCTGCCGCGCAGGTGGCCAGACGGAACCCCAGACCCAACCCGGCCGGGGCGTCCAGCAGGCAATAGTCAAACTGCGCGCGCACGGCGTCCAGCAGTGCGGCCATCTGCTCCTCGGTCACGGGGCGGCCCCGCATACGCACGGGTGCCGTCAGCAGGAACAGGCCGGGCAGGAGCGGCTGCTCCACCACGGCGGCGTCCAGAGGGCAGCGATCCTGCGCCACGTCGGAAAAATCCATCAGCGCCCGGTCGGAAACACCCAGCGCCAGATCCAGGTTCCGGAGCCCCACGTCGCAGTCGATGCACAAAACCCGCTTGCCGCTGCGCGCCAGCGCGGCGCCGACACCGGCCGTAAAGGAGGTTTTTCCCGTGCCGCCCTTACCGGACACCACAGCGATGCACTGACCTTTCATAATGAGGCTCCTTTCTTTAAGCGTTTGCACTGGACATCATAGCACAGAGGAATGCGGCCTGTAAATCTCAAATTTGGGATTTCTGGCCAAAATATTAGAAAAACACCGAAAAGTTACAGGGGGTTTTTCTTAATCTTCGCAAAAGCGCGGGGGTACTTTTGGGGCGTTTCCCGCACTTTTTTGATAAACAGCAGGCGGTGGGTCACATCCGTGCCGGGGATGGTGTAATCCTCGGACTTTTCCAGTTGCCCGCCCAGGGTCCGGATGGCCTGCCGGGCGGCTTGCAGTTCTTCGTCGGAGTCCACGGCCTTCATAGACAGGAAGTATCCGCCCACTTTCACCAGCGGCAGGCAAAGTTCGGAGAGCAGTTGCAGGTTGGCTACGGCCCGGGAGGTGACGATGTCAAAGGACTCCCGATGGCCGGCGGCAAACTCCTCCGCTCTGGCGTGGACGCAGT
>SVKT01000029.1 GCA_015068335.1 Oscillospiraceae bacterium
GGGGCTGGCGGCAGGTCCGGGCGCTGGAACGACGGTTTCGGGACATTCCCATCCACGCCGTGTATGCCAGCGACCTGTACCGCACTTGCGCCACCGCCAGCGCGGTCTACAAGCCCAAGGGTCTGCCCCTGAACCGCCGCAGCGACCTGCGGGAGATCGGCGTAGGCTGCTGGGAGCATCAGACCTGGGGCGAGATTTACCGCACCCATCCTCTGCAAATGGACTATTTCAGCCACAAGCCCTCCCTCTGGTCGGTGGATGGGGGCGAGGCCCCTGCGGCGGTGCTGGAACGGGTGCGCCGGGCGGTGACGGAGATCGCGATGGAGAACGAAGGCCGCACGGCGGCGGTGTTTTCCCACGGCTACGCCATCCGGCTGCTGCTGGGTGCGCTGGAAGGCTGCGCTCTGGACGATCTGGACAAGACGCCCACCGGCGACAACACAGCGGTCTCCTGTCTGGAATGGGAGAACGGCGCGCTGCGCATCGTGTTTCGGGATGACAACAGCCACCTGAAAACGGCGGAATATCTGGCGGAGGAAACGGGCTTCAAGCGGGCCCACGCGCTGGAACCGGGACTGTGGTTCCGCCCGCCGGTGACGCCGGAAGAGCGGGCGGTCTTTGCAGAACTGGCGGAAGCGCTGTGGAAGGAAAGCGGAGAATCGCTGCCGTTTCTCCGGGAAACGCTGTTGGCAGACGATGCCGGACGGGTCAGCCTGCTGGGCTGGCTGCGGGAGACCCCGGTGGGCCTGGTGCAGTTGGAGCCGGCCACGGGAGGCGTCGCCCTTTTGTACATCCGGGAGGAACAGCGCAGGCAGGGTTTTGGTGCGCAACTCATCGGGCAGGCGGTGCAGCACACCCGCGCCGCCGGCGGCGGCGCGCTGCGGGCGCAGGTCCGGGCGGACAGCGCGGCACAGCGGTTCTTTGCGGATTACGGATTCTGCCCGGTGGAAACGGCGCCGGACGGCCGAACCGTTATGGAAAAGTGCATCGCTTTCGATCCGGAATTTCTGTAACGCATCATCAAAAGAGAAGAGCCGCGGCAAGGCTGGCGCCTGCCGCGGCTTTTTGCGTTTTATTCACGAACCAGTTCCTGCACGATGCGGGCGGTCATCCCCCAGACCGGGTGTCCCGCTGCCTGCCAGATGGGGATCTCCACCTGTCCGCTGCTCCACGGATACGCCCGGGAAATGCCCACGGCCTCGTAGGGGAAGTCCTCCGGCATCCGGGGGATGAGGTCGTAGGCGTACCGCTGGGGAGGGTGGGTGCGGAAAAAATCCAGCGGCACGGTAAACACTTCTGCCACCTCGGCTTCTGCGGGGCGGATGGCGTCAAATCCGGCGGGGGACACGAGCCCTATCACCGGTTGGAGCAAAAAGCCCCGGTGGTTGCAGATGAAGTCCGTCCGTCCCAGCAGGGTGACGGTCTCCGGCGGGATGGCAAGTTCCTCCGCGGTCTCCCGCAGGGCGCATTGTTCCGCGGTTTCCCCCGCTTCCGCGCGGCCGCCGGGAAAACAGACCTCGCCGCCCTGACGGATGCCGCCGGCGCGCACCTCAAAGAGCAGGTGCAGACCGTCCGGCCGCTCCACCAGCGGGCAGAGAACGGCATAGCGCTGCCGGGCGCCCATCATTCCCGGCTCATAGCCGCCGAACCGGCGGCGCAGGCGATCCAGTTCCGCCCTCATCCCAGCAGCATCGGCAGCGCCTGGCGGTGGTTCGTAATGTCCACCGCCGGCGTGCTGGGGGCGTATTCGCCGTCCAGAGACCAGGGGAGCGTTTCCGCGGTTTCCAGATGGACGGAGGAGACGTGGCGAAAGACCAGACCCTCCCGGTCATACTGCTGGTTCAGCAGGGCCAGAACCAGATTTTGCAGTTGCTGCGGCGTTTTGGGGCTGGGGATCAGCAGCAGTTCGAAGATACCGTCGTCCAGCACCACCCGTTCCGGGTTCAGTTTCATCAATCCGCCGATGGAGGTGGAGTTGCACACGGCGCCGAACAGGTATTCGCCGTCCAGACACTCTCCGTCCGCGGTGATGTTCATCCGGTAGGGGCGCAGGGTGCTGATGTCCTTCATTCCTTCCAGAATGTAGGCGAAGTGGCCCAGGGCATTTTTAGCGGTCAGGGAGGCGGTGTAGGAACTGCGGGTAAAGGCGCCGAAGGACGCAACGTAGACAAAGGGTCTTCCGTTCCAGCGCCCCACATCCAGCCGGCGGGGCGCGCCGGCCACGATGGCCTTTGCGGCGTCCGTGGGTTCTTTGGAGATGCGCAGGCTGGAAGCAAAGTCGTTGGTGCTGCCCCGGGGGATGTAGCCCACCGGCGGCATCTGTTCCAGTTGCAGCAGTCCGGAGAGGACTTCGTTCAGCGTGCCGTCGCCGCCCACGGCGACCACCGCGTCGTACTGGCCGCCTTCCTCCGCGGCGATGCGCTCGGCGTCGCCGCTTCTGGCGGTGGTGCGGATGGAAAGCAGATAGCCGGCAGCGGAAAAGATCGCCGCCGCATCAAACAGCGGGCCGTGGGAGCGACTCCGCCCGGCCCGGGGATTCACAATAAGCAGAAGCCGTTTCTGTTCCATAATACCTCCTGCATAAGGCGAAAAAAGTGTGTTAAACCAGTGTAAAAGACAGTATATCACGGTAAAATCAGGATTGCAATTCTCCGGCCTGCCGTGTAGAATAAATTTAAAAATCGTTCAAATTTTCAGGAGGTGAGCGCGTGACGCAGAAGAACAAATATGTGAAGCCGGGCCTGGCGGTTTTCTGCACCGTGGGCGCGATTTTACTGTTTTACGACACGCTGTTTGGCAGCAAGGCGCTGCTGCGTTTTGGCAGGGAACTGCTCTCTGCGGTGGAGCCCATTCTCTACGGCGCCTTTATGGCCTATCTGCTCTCGCCGGTGATCACCTTCTTTGAAAAGCGCCTGTTCAAGGCCGAAAAAGCGACCGTGGGCCGCCATTGGCGCAAGGTGTCCGGCGGCGTGCGCGCGTTGAGCATCTTCCTGACCTGGGCGATCCTGGGCGTGCTGCTGTTTTTGCTGGGCTATGTGCTGCTGCCCGAACTGTACAAGAGCATCGTGCAACTTATCGCCAACGTGGAGACCTATTACACCACCATCAGCACGTGGCTGCACGATCTGTTTGAGACCTACCCCCAGTTGGAGGCGTGGACCGTGACGCAGTTGGACGGTTACTTCCTCTCGATGGCGGACAACCTCCAAAACCGCCTGTTGGAGTGGGCCACCTCCCTGATGACCCTGGTTTCCGGCGGCGTGTTCGGCGTGATCGGCTTTTTCGGCAACCTGCTGGTGGGCGTGATCGTGTCGGTGTATTTCCTCGCCACGAAGGAAGCGGTGGCCGCCCATACCCGCAAGGTGGTCTGCGGCCTGTTTTCCGGGGAAAAGGTCTACTGGATCTTCCGCGGCGCCCGCAAGGTGGACAGCATCTTCTCCGGCTTCGTCCGCGGGAAACTGCTGGACTCTCTCATTATTGGTATTCTGTGCTTTATCGGCTGTTCTATCCTGCGTTTCCCCTACACGCCGCTGGTGTCCGTCATCGTGGGCGTGACCAATGTGATCCCCTTCTTCGGCCCCTTCCTGGGCGCCATCCCCAGCATTTTCCTCATTCTGTTGGTTTCCCCCTTGCAGGCGGTGTATTTTTCCATCTTCATCCTGGCGCTGCAACAGTTGGACGGCAACGTGATCGGCCCCACCATCCTGGGCGAAAAGACCGGCCTGCCCAGCCTGTGGGTCATTCTGGCCATTCTGGTGGGCGGACATTTCTTCGGCTTTATCGGTATGTTCTTCGGCGTGCCGGTGTGCGCCTGCGGCTACAATGCCGTGACCTTCCTGGTGGAGCGCCGGTTGGAGAAGAAGCATATGTCCTCGGATACCGGGGATTATGTGGCGGGTGTGCCTGCGGCCGGGGACGAGCCGGCAGAGGAGCAGACGCCGTAAAACCGGCGGCAGCCCTTGCATTTTCTGCGTTTTTGATGTAAAATGAAACCCTGTGGGAACCGGAAGGACCTCCCACAGGGTTTTTTATAAAAAGGAAACAGGTTAAAAACCAGACCCGGGCGGACGGACCGCCCGACACCGACCCCTCCCGGGGCGGTGATGAAAAGGAGAACCAACAATGAAAAAAAGACTTTTGGCATTCCTTCTTGCGGGACTGATGATCGCTGCGCTGACCGGCTGCGGAAGCGACGGCACGGAGCAGTCCGGTGACGGAGGGAAAAGCAAACGTGCCCAGGCCAACGAGATCGCCGTGGGTATCGCACAGGATCTTGACGACAGTCTTGACCATCACAAAGCGGTGGCGGCAGGAACCAAGGAAGTTATGTTCAACGTATTTGAAGGACTGATGAAACCCACCCCCACGGGTGAGTTGATCCCTGCGGTTGCCGACCATTATACGTTTTCCGAGGACAAACTGACCTATACCTTTACCCTGCGCAAGGGAGTGAAGTTCCACAACGGAGACACGGTGACGGCGGAGGATGTGAAATATTCCATCCAGCGCGTTGCCGCCCCTGCCGAAACAGGCGTTGTTCCGGTGGAGGCGCTTTCCATCATCGCCGGCATCGACACGCCGGATGAAGAAACCGTTGTGATCACGCTGAGCGAGCCCAGCAACGAGTTCCTCTCCTATATGACCGTTGCCATCGAGCCTGCCGACTATACGCAGCAGGACACCGCCCCCGTGGGCACCGGCCCGTTCAGGTTTGTCTCCCGTGCGGCGCAGGAATCCGTTGTGCTGGAACGGTTTGACGAATACTGGGGCACGCCCGCCCACCTGAACCGCGTGACCTACAAGATCATCGAAAACGCCGAGGGCCTGCTGATGGGCCTGCAAAGCGGTGCGCTGGACATCGTGTCCCACCTGAGCACCACCCAGGTGGCCCAGTTGGGCAGCGGCTTCACCATCGAGGAGGGCGCGATGAATCTGGTGCAGGCTCTCTACCTGAACAACGCCGAAAAGCCCTTTGACGACGTCCGCGTCCGCCAGGCGCTGTGCTATGCCATCGATCGCCAGGAGATCCTGGACATCGCATTCGACGGTTACGGCAGCATCATCAATTCCAGTATGTACCCCGCCTTCGGCAAGTATTTTGTGGAGGAGATGAACGACCACTACACCGTGGACATCGCGAAAGCCAAGGCGCTGCTGGCCGAGGCCGGCTATCCCGACGGCTTTTCTATGACCATCACCGTGCCCTCCAACTACAAGCCCCACATCGACACGGCGGAGGTCATCGTGGAGCAACTCAAAGACATTGACGTGACGGCGGAGATCAAACTGGTGGAGTGGGAGAGTTGGAAGACCGATACTTACGCCGGCCGCCAGTTCCAGTCCACCGTGGTGGGCTTCGACGCGGCCACGATGACGGCCCGCGCCCTGCTGGAACGCTGGACCTCCGACTACGGCAAGAATATGATCAACTACAACGATCCCGCCTATGACGCGCTGTTTGAGCAGGCGCAGACCTGCTATGACGATGCGGAGCAGACGGCGCTCTACAAGGAGATGCAGAAGAATCTCACCGTCAACGCCGCCAACGTCTACATTCAGGACCTGGCGGATCTGGTGGCGGTGCGCAGCGACCTGACCGGCCTGCAATTCTACCCCATCTACGTGCTGGATCTGTCCACCGTCCGCTATACCGCCTGAAAGAAAAATTGATGCGGCCTGATACGGGTCGCCCCCACAGAAGGGAGATGATGAGATGAAATACGCCGCAAAGCGTGTGCTGATGCTGGCCGTTACGATGCTCATCGTCTCTCTTTTTGCCTTTGTGGCCTTTGACCTGATCTCCGGCGACGCAGCCTCTGCTATGCTGGGAATGGAAGCCACGGAGGAGGCGCTGGAAGCGCTGCGGGAGGAACTGGGCCTGAATCGCCCGCTGCTGGTCCGGTATGTGGACTGGCTCTCCGGCTTCGTCACCGGCGATCTGGGCGTTTCCTACAACTACAATCTGCCGGTGTGGGAACTGGTGGCGCCGAAAATTCTGGTGACGCTGTGCCTGAGCCTGATGAGTTTCCTGCTCATCGTGGCGGTGTCCATCCCGTTGGGACTGGCCTCCGTCCGCAGCACCGGCGCGCTGGCCGGCGTTCAGACGGCCTTCAACCAACTTTGTATGGCGGTGCCCCCGTTTTTTACCGGCATTATCCTCTCCTGGGTGTTCGGCATCGCGCTGAAATGGTTCACCCCCGGGGATTTCCCGTCTTTGACCCAGAATTTCGGCGGTGCGATGCGGCATATGTTCTTTGCCGCCGTAGCCATTGCCATCCCCCGCATCGCGATGACGGTGCGGATGCTCCGCAGCACCATCGTCAGCGAGATGGAGAAAAGTTACGTCCGCACCGCCATCTCCCGCGGCAACGACCGCAGCGCGGTGCTGCGCCGCCACGTGCTGAAAAACGCGCTGGTGCCGGTGGTGACGTTCCTGGCCCAGACGATGGCGGAGATCGTTGCCGGCAGCATCGTGGTGGAGCAGGTGTTCGGCATCGCCGGCCTGGGCCGGCTGCTGGTGGCCTCCATCGCCAACCGGGACTACCCGGTGGTGCAGACGCTGGTGGTGCTGCTGGCGCTGTGGGTGGTGCTTTCCGGCACCATCGCCGACCTCATCAACCTGCGGCTTGACCCCCGGTTGAAGTTGGGAGGGGACGTATGAAGCAGAGAAACTGGTATCTGCGCGCGGGTCTGTTCCTGACGGTCGCGCTGGCGCTGCTGGTGATCGTCGGCTGCTTCTGGACGCCCTACGATCCTGCGGCGCTGATGTCCGGCCCCAAATTGCAGCCGCCCACGCTCCAACACCTGATGGGCACGGACAAGTTCGGCCGCGATATTTTCAGCCGCGTGCTCAAAGGCACGTGGACCACCTTCTCCATTGCCCTTGGCACTGTCGCCGTGGGCGCGGTGCTGGGCACCGTGGTCGGTGCGCTGACCGGCTATTTCGGCGGTCTGGTGGATGACGCCCTGATGCGCATCAATGATGCGCTGACCGCGTTCCCCAGCATCCTGCTGGCGCTGGTGGTCATCAGCGTGGTCAAGCCCAACAGCAAATTCGGCATCATCGCGGCACTGGGTGCGGTATTCATCCCCAGTTTTGCCCGCGTTTCCCGGACGGCCTTTGCCGCCCTCCGGGATGTGAACTACATCAAAAGCGCCCGGCTGATGGGCGCCGGCAGCGGGCGGATTCTGCTGGTGCATATCCTGCCCAACACGATGCCGGTGCTGCTGCCCGCCATCACCATCGGCTTCAACAACGCCGTGCTGGCGGAGGCTTCTATGAGTTATCTGGGCATCGGCGTGACCCCCACGAACCCTTCGCTGGGCTATATGCTCTCCGAGGCACAGGGGCTGTTCACTGCCGCCCCGTGGTATGCACTGTGCACCGGCTTTGTGCTGGTGCTGCTGGTCTTTGGCGTTGGCCTTCTGGGCGAAGGCTTGCAGCGCCGCGGCGGGGAGGTGGAATGAGATGCTTGAAATCCGCGATCTGCACGTAAAATTCCACAACAGCACCCGCGAAGCCGTGGGCGGCATCTCCCTGACCATCCGGGATGGCGAGATTCTGGGTCTTGTGGGTGAGTCCGGCTCCGGCAAGACCGTCACCGCGATGAGCGTGGCAGGCCTGCTGCCCCGGAAACGGTGCGATTATTCCGGCGAGATCCTGCTGGACGGCAGGGATCTGCTCCATTCCCGCCGCGCCGAACTGCGCAAACTCCACGGCAGGGAGATCGGCGTGGTCTTTCAGGAACCGATGAGTTCGATGGATCCCCTGATGAAGATCGGTCATCAGGTGGAGGAGGTCCTCCTGATCCACACAGACCTGAACCGGGAGGCGCGCAAGCGCCTTGCCTTGGAGGCGATGGAGGCTGTGGAACTGGAAAACCCCGCAGAGGTCTATGAAAAATATCCCCACGAACTTTCCGGCGGTATGCTGCAACGCGTTATGATCGCCGCCGCCATCGTCATCAAGCCCCGGCTGCTGCTGTTGGACGAGCCTACCACGGCGCTGGATGTCACCATTCAGGCGCAGATCCTGGAACTGCTGAAAAAACTGAACCGGGAGTCCGGGATCTCGATGCTGTTCATCTCCCACAACCTGAACGTGGTGCGCAAACTCTGCGGGCGGGTGGCGGTGATGCAGCGGGGCGCTCTGGTGGAGGAGGGGGACACGGAGTCCGTGTTCCACAACCCGCAGCACCCCTATACCCAGCGGCTGGTCGCCGCCATCCCTACCCGTCGGCGGAAGGAGGAGACCTATGAGTGAAGATCTGGTGCTGTCCCTCCACCACGTGACCAGCGGCTACCGCGAGGGCGGCATTTTCGGGAAGAAGGTCTACCAGGAAGTGCTTCACGACGTCAGTTTCGACGTCCGCCGGGGCGAGATCCTGGGTCTGGTGGGCGAATCCGGCACGGGAAAATCCACCCTTGCCCGTACCATCCTCGGTATCGTGCAGCCGGATGAGGGGGAAGTCATCCATTACACCAAGCGCCCCCAGATGATCTTTCAGGATCCGTTCAGTTCCCTGAATCCCGCCTACACCGTGGGCTGGATCCTGGAAGAACCCCTGCGCATCTACGGAAAGTACGACGCAGCCGAGCGCAAACGCCGGGTGCGCGCGATGCTGGAACGGGTGGAACTGCCTCCGGAGGTGCTGGACGTCAAGCCCCACGAACTCTCCGGCGGCCAGCGGCAGCGGGTGTCCATCGCCTGCGCCCTGATCCGCAGGCCCCGCTTCATCATTGCGGACGAGCCGGTCTCCGCGCTGGACGTCACCATCCAGGCGCAGATCCTGAAATTGCTGAAACAACTGCGATCCGAACTGGATCTGAGTTTCCTGTTCATTTCCCACGACCTGAATGTGGTCTATCAACTCTGCGACCGGGTGCTGGTGATGAAGTCCGGACGCATCGTGGAGCAGGGAAGTGTGGAGGAGATCTTCGACCATCCCAAAGAAGCCTATACCCGGCAGTTGCTCTCTGCCGCCGAATGAACCGATGAAAGCGTTTTTACTGAACCATAAAAAATTGCACCTCTGGCTGCTGGCAAACCTGCTGGTCACAGCGGCGTGGTTTTTGCTCCGCGGACAGAAGGCGTGGATGACCGTTCTGGCGGAGCAGATCGCCGGCCCGCTGCGGCAGGCCGCCGGACGGCTTTGCTATCTGACGGAAGTTTCCGTGATGGAAGTCCTTTGCGTCCTCCTGGTTGTGGGCGCTGCGGTCTACGTGATCGGGAGCGCTGCGGCCGTTGTGCGGGCGAAAGGGCGCCGGGGCAGCCGCGCATACGGCGCGGTGCTGGGCGCGGTGAATATCGCGCTGACCCTGTACGCGGTGTTTTGCCTGCTCTGGGGCGTCAACTACTGGGCGGAGACCTTTCAGGACAAGTCCGGCATTTATGCCGAGCCGGTGGCCTACGAAGATCTGGTGACGGTGACCGCCTGGTTCGCGCAGCAACTTTCGCTGGCGGCGGACGATGTGGCCCGGGATGAAAACGGCGTGTTCGCCGTCCCCCGGGAGGAGATCCTTGCGGCGAGCCCGGAGATCTACGCCGCGGCGGAGGAAGTATTCCCCTTTTTGGCGTTTGACGATCCCGGCGTGAAGGCGATGGCCTTCTCCCGCTGGTTCAGCGCGATGAATTTTACGGGGTTCTACTGCCCCTGTACCGGCGAGTCCAATGTCAATGTGGACAGCCCTGCCTGCCTGCTGCCCTCCACCGTGGTCCACGAACTGGCCCACCAGCGGGGCATCGCCTCGGAGCAGGAGTGCAATTTCCTCGCCGTGATGGCGTCCGTCATCAGCGGTGACCCGGCCTATGAATACGCCGGCTGGCTGAAAGGCTACATCAATCTGGGCAACGCGCTGTACGCGGTGGACCGGGATGCCTACCGGGCCATCCGGACCACGCTGCCGGACACGGTGGAGGCTGACCTTGCGTACAACAACGCCTACTGGAAGCAGTTTGACGACACCACAGTCCAGAAGGTGTCCAACACCGTTTATGACGGCGCCCTGAAAGCCTGGGGCGATGAGCGGGGCGTCCGGTCCTACGGCGCGGTGGTGGATCTGCTGGTGGTCTATTACCGGGACGCCGCTCTGGCTGCCGGGTGAAAACGGCGGTTGGATGCCCGGCTTGTCCGATGAAAGATATGCACAAAACGGCGTAGCCGTGTCCCGGTCGGACGGCCGCGGCGCGGACGCAAAAAGTGCAAATGATTTTCCCGCGACCGCCGTGCCGGGCGGTGCTGCTGGCCCCTCGTTTTCGGGCAAAAAAGCCTCTGTACAAAGATTTTTGGGCAAAGCATTTGTAAATTTGGCGGTTTTTGGGGTGGGAAAACCGCAAAAAAAGAAGAAAAAGCGCCTGCTGCGCAGGCACGGTTTCGGCAGGAAAACGACGCGTTCTGTGTGCTTATCCAAATCTTTTGGCAGTTTTTTGGGCGGAAAGTTCATCTCTTTGCGCCGTAAAAAAATGGAGGTTGGATAAAAAAACGAATATTGCGCCAGAAATCCCCATCCAATATACTAGTACATATACAATCCGGGCATTCTCTGCGCCGGAGGCGACGGCCTCTTTGCGGGAGTGTCGGGTACATTGGCGAAAAACTGCCCCGCCTGCGGACCGCAAACGGAGGACCCCTCCGCGACCGAAAATGCAGGCGGCTTCATAGGACACGTGGTATGCGAACGGCTGCCGGCGTGTATCTATGAAGCGTAGGGAAGGACCTCGGCGGACGCGAGCGAAGCCGGGAGACAAGACTCGCAAGGATCGGTTCGGTTGTTGGGCCGGTTCTGCGAAGCAAAGTTTCGAAGGAGAGATAAGCATGAAAACGGCGACCAATGCGACATTAAGTGTCGAACCTCAGGCCAACGTTCCTCTGACTGCAAGTCAGCGGCGTTGGGTGAAGTTCCGCAGACAGCTGCCCTTCTATGTGATGGCGGCGATCCCTGTGGTGTACTTCATTCTGTTCAAGTACTGGCCTATGTTCGGTGTGTCCATCGCATTCCAGAACTACAAGATCGGTGCTCCCTTTATCAGCGCCGATGCCAAGTGGGTCGGTTTGAGATGGTTCAAGCAACTGATCAACAGCCCCTTCTTCGGCCGTTGGGTCAGAAACACTCTGGCGATCAGTTTCTGGAACATCGCTCTGATCTTCCCGATGTCCATTCTGATGGCTCTGATGCTCAACGAGATCCGCAACAAGAAACTCAAAGGCTTCACCAGCAACCTGAGCCTGCTGCCCCACTTCATTTCCACCGTGGTTATCGTTGGCGTGGTCGTCAACTTCTTCTCCGTGGACGACGGTCTGGTCAACCAGGTCATCGCTTCTATGGGCGGCGAGAAGATCGACTTTATGGGTTCTCCCGAATGGTTCCGTCCTCTGTTCATCGGCTCCGGTGCCTGGCAGAACGTCGGTTTCAGTTCCATCGTTTACACGGCGGCCATCGCCGGCATCGACCCCTCCCTGTATGAGGCGGCCGCACTGGACGGCTCTACCCGCGTGAAGAACATCTTCAAGATCACTCTGCCCTGCATCCTGCCCACCATCATTACGATGTTCATCCTGCGTGTGGGCTCTGTTATGGCCGTCGGCTATGAGAAGGTCCTGCTGATGTACAACCCCGCTATTTACGAGACGGCGGACATCCTGTCCTCCTACTCCTACCGCGCCGGTATCGTGGACGGCAAGTACAGCCTCTCCGCCGCGGTGAGCCTGTTCAACTCCGTCTGCGACCTGATCCTGGTCATTGGTGCCAACAAGGTCTCCAAGAAGATTTCCGAAACGTCCCTGTGGTGAGGTGAGAGTATGGTTTACAAGAAAACATTCGGTGATCGAGTATTCGACGTCGTTATCGCCCTGTTTGTGGCGTTCGTCATCATTGTTACCCTGTATCCGCTGATCTACGTGTTCAGTATGGCAGTCAGTAACCCCATTGCCGCTGCCCGTGGCGAAGTTATCCTGTTCCCCAAGGGTCTGGACTTCAACGCTCTCTGGCGCGTGCTGAATGACCCCAAGATTTTCAGATACTATTACAATACCCTGTGGTACACCGTCGTTGGTACCGCCACCGGCGTTATTGCTACCTCTCTGGCAGCCTACCCCCTGTCCCGTCCCGAGTTCGCCGCAAGAAATGTCATCACCAAGTTCGTTATGGTGACGATGTTCTTCGGCGGCGGTCTGATCCCCACCTACATCGTTGTTGCCAAGTATCTGGGCCTGTACAACAACCGTCTGGCTCTGATCCTGCCCGGTCTGACCAGCGCCTGGTACATTATGGTCGCCCGCAACTTCTTCTCCTCTCTGCCCGGTGAGGTTATCGAGAGTGCCCGTATCGACGGCGCTTCCGAGTACCGCATCTTCGGCCAGTTGGTCCTGCCCCTGTCCAAGCCCGTTATGGCCGTGCTGGCTATGTACTACGCCGTGAGCCACTGGAACGGCTACTTCTCCGCTATGCTGTATCTGGCCGGCAAGCAGGATTTGCAGCCCCTGGCTCTGTACGTCCGTCAGGTCGTTATCCAGAACTCCGTCAGTTCCGTCGGCGGCGAAGAGTCCGCAGCCGAAACCACCACCGAGCAGTTGCTCTCTGCCTTGCAGATCAAGTACGCCGTGGTCGTTGTGGCCGTTGTTCCTATGCTGCTGATCTATCCCCTGCTGAGCAAGAACCTGGAAAAGGGTCTGATGATCGGCGCCGTGAAGGCGTAATGTTCCGTTTGTTTCAGAGACGATATTCTGTCCGATCTGTTACAATATAATTCGAAAGGAGACAAAAGAATTATGAGCTCTTGTACGAAGCGCATCCTCTCTGTTCTGCTGGTTGCCATTATGATGCTCAGCCTGCTGGCTGGCTGCGGCGACAAGAAGGACGACACCACCGATCCCGGCACCACCAATGAAGATGTGACCCCCGGCACCTCCTCCGGCGAAGGCGAAGGCGAAGGCTCCGAGCCCGAAGTCATCGACCCCGACCATCCCAACTGGCTGTGCAAGGAGAAGACCACTCTGACCGCCATCTCCTTTGACGCTGTCAACAACTCCTTCAACCCCACCGATATGGATACCTATTGGGAGTGGGTCGAGGAGCAGACCAACGTCCACATTGACTGGGAGATCATCCCCTATGCCGGTTACAACGAAGTCATTCAGGCTCGTATGGCCGCCGGTGTTGACCTGCCCGACATCATCCAGGTTTACAGCCTGGAAAACGCTCAGGGCGCCGGCGAAAACGGCATCCTGCTGGATATGGCTCCCTACTGGGATACCCATTTCACCAACACCAAGGCTTACTTCGAGAAGCGCGGCGTGAACTACAAGAGCCTGGTCGAGAACGGCAGCGGCGCTATCTATGCTCTGACCGCTACTCAGGAGCCCGTTGAGAACCACACCGTGTTTATGTACAACACCGAGTGGATGAACAAGTTGGGTCTCGAAGTTCCCACCACTTTTGACGAGTTCAACCACGTTCTGGAGACTATGAAGGCCGCCGGCGACATCAACGGCAACGGCAAGGACGACGAAGTCATCCTGACCTCTGCCAGCCTGCTGCGTCTGAACGCCATTATGGGTAACACCTTCGGTCTGGAAAACTACTATTACTGGAACGCCTTCCAGGCTGACGAGAATGGTAAGGTCTGGCACGAGGATACCAGCGAAAACATGAAGGCCCTGCTGAAGTGGGAGCACGAGATGTACGAGAAGGGCATCCTGGACCGTGAGATCAACAGCCTCACCGCTACCCTGATGTCCGAGAAGATCGCCGCTGACCGCGTCGGTATCTTCGTGTACTACTCCTCCTTCGCTATGGCTTACGGCCGTCTGTGCTCTGCCGGTCAGGAAGATCCTCTGGGCGAGCACTACATTATGGGTGGCCCCCTCGCTTCCGAGTGGAACGACAACCAGGGCTACTATGTGAAGTGGGAAAAGGCCGCTTCCAACCCCACCGCCGTCAATGCCGACTCTGAGAACGCTGAACTGGCTATGCGTTGGCTGGACTTTATGTTCTGCAACGAGGAAGCCAACATCTATCGTACTCTGGGCGAACTGGGCAAGCACTATGAACTGGACGAGAATGGCGAAGCCATCCCCATCCAGCCCGAGGACGGCTCTCGTTGGCAGCCCGGCTCCAACAACAGCGGTCAGCTGACCCTGGCCTACAACCAGACCAAGGAACAGCTGCTCATCACCAAGTATGAGTACAAGTGGTATGGCGAGCGTTACGCCTGGATCCGTGAGAATGTTGAGTTCCGTTCCCCCAGCGTTCCCGTTGTGAACTACTACACCGAAGACGAGCAGTTCATCATCGATACTTACAAGGCTGACTTCGACGCTTACAGAGCCGAGATGCACGCCAAGTTCGTTAACGGCACTGCCGATATCGATAAGG
>SVKT01000137.1 GCA_015068335.1 Oscillospiraceae bacterium
CTCCACCAACAACACCGGCGGCCGGCCTCTGGGCGTCATCGTGTCGGGCGGCGAGATCCAGTACAACCGCCCCCAGGACTATCCCGGTCTGGTGCTGGTGGGCTTCACCGAGGATGACATCCTCCAGATCATCGACATTTCCAAGCTGAACGCCGCCGGCGTGGAAAAACTGGTGGCGGAGAAGAAGATCCGCGACGCGGTCACCTTCCAGGAGGAGGCCAGCGACGCCAACAACCACTTCGTGCAGCTGATCATCAACAACGAAGCCCGCGAAATGAACGGCATGGGCAGCGGCCTGAATCCCCGCACTGCCATCGGTCAGCGCGCTGACGGCTCCGTGCTGCTCTTCGTTACCGACGGCCGCGGCCGCTTCGGCCATCTGGGTGCCTCCAGCGGCGATCTGATCGCGGTGATGGAGGAGTTCGGCGCGGTGAACGCCGCCAACCTGGACGGCGGCAGCTCCTCCTGCATGTATTACGACGGCGAGTATCTGAAGGCCAGCGTGACCTTCTATCACGCCAATTCTTCCTGGAAGCTGCCTGCCGGCTTCATCGTGAAGTGATCCCCCCTCTTTACAACAAAAGGGCCGCAGCCTGATGGCTGCGGCCTTTTCATCGTTATCCGTTCCAGCGGGACTTTTCCGCCCGGACGTCAATGTGTGTAAAGGTGGGATAGATGCCGATCCCCCCGGAATCTTTCAGCAGCGTTTCGGCATACGCCGCCACCTTTGCGGGTGCGACGCCGCTGACGCAGATGTCGGCGGCCAGCCCGTATTTGTGCTGGCTGTATGCGCTGCCGCCCACAGCCTTGTTTCTTGCCTCGGTGCGGTAGCCGCTGGAAACGGTCACCGGCACATTGAAATGGCACCGGATGGTCTCCAGCACCTCCACCAGACGGGGGGAGAGGAATACGGTGTCCGTTCCGTCCGTGCAGGCAAATTCCCGCACGCGGAAATGCTCGGCCACTTTGGTGTTGCCATCCTGCGCCCGGGAATATACTTTCACCACGGCGCCGTTCATTTGTCGCCCTCCCCATTCTTTTTGCTCTGGGTGCCGAAATAGAACGAGATCACAACGGTATAGACCATCATGAAGTCCTGACTGACGCCGCCGGCCGTGGCCATGCGGGCGAACACGGCGGTCAGCACCAGCGTCACCAGAGATTTGACGGACAGCAGCGCCGTCAGTCTCCCCAACAATTTTTCACTCATCGTAATATCCTCCTCTTTTCATCCTGCGCCCTGCCCGCCCAGCAAAAACGCCGCAAAGGCGCCTGCCAGAGCCAGCAGGAGCTTGTCCACCAGCCCGTCCCAGCGCTTCACGGGGCGATGCTCCAGATCGTCCAGCTTTTCATTCAGCCGCTGCACACTTTTTCCCATGGTTTCCTGTCGGGTGGCCAGGACCTCCACAGCGGTGGCCAGACGATTCAATGCGGTCTGCGCTTCCTCCAAACGGTCCACACGCCGGAGAAGCTGCGCAGTCTTTTCCTCCATGCCTGCCAGCTGCGCGGTCACTTCCTGTTCCATGCTTCACCTCCTATCTGTCCCTCACTATTGATGCCGCAAAGGAAATTTGTTGCACGGCCGGGTGCAACAAATTGAGAAAAACGGTGCATTCTCCCGCTGCAATACAGCCTTTCGCCGCAGAATTTCCCCGGCGGCTTTCTTTTGCATCATGACTGCCACTCCCCGCAGCGCTGTCATGCTTTTCCTCTCCCCGGCATAGGCTTGCGTAAGAGGTGATGCTTATGACGATCCATGTTGTCCGCCCGGGCGAGTCGGTCTTTTCCGTTGCCGCCGCCTACGGCGTCGATCCCACTCGTCTGTCTGCCGACAACGCCGTCCCCGCAGACGGCGATCTGGCCGTGGGGCAGACACTGGTGGTGCGCCGCCCCCGGCAGATCCACACCGTGCAGGAGGGTGACACCCTCAGCACCATTGCCGTCTATTACGGAACGACGCTCCGCCAACTGTGGAGGAACAACTTCCCGCTGGGCGGCGGCACCTTTCTGACACCGGGGCAGGAGCTGGTGATCTCCTACGACGACGAAAAGCTGGGGCCGCTGGTATCCAACGGCTACGCCTATCCTTTCATCAATCAGCGGCTGCTGGACGCCCAGATGCCCTATCTCTCCTTTCTGTCGCCCTTCACCTACGGCATCACCGAAAACGGCAAATTGCTGCCGCCGGAGGACGACCGCCTGCTCTCCGCCGCCCGAGCCCACGGCACACAGCCGGTGATGCACCTGTCCACGCTGACGGAGGCGGGCAGCTTCGACACCCAGCGGGCGGAGACCGTGCTGACAGACAGCGCCGTGCAGGACCGGCTGGTGGCGGATGTGCTGCAAACCGCCCAGCGGCGGGGATACGCCGGTGTGGACGTGGACTTTGAGTACCTGCCCGGCACGCTGGCCGGGGCGTATGCCGACTTCCTCGCCCGCCTGCGCCGTCTGCTCCACGCCCAGGGGCTGTTTCTCTGGGCGGCGCTGGCGCCCAAGACCTCCGCCGGTCAGCGGGGGCTGCTCTACGAGGGGCACGACTACGCCGCCGTCAGCGCCGCCACGGACGGCGTGCTGCTGATGACCTATGAATGGGGCTACAC
>SVKT01000030.1 GCA_015068335.1 Oscillospiraceae bacterium
TCGACATCGAAAACTACTACGATGTGGGTGCGATGGGCATCGAGCACGCGCTGCTGCCCGAAAAGGGTCTGGTGGGTCCCGGCGAGGCGGTCATCGGCGCCGACTCCCACACCTGCACCTACGGCGCGCTGGGCGCCTTCTCCACCGGCGTGGGCTCCACGGATCTGGGCGCCGCGATGGCCACCGGCGAGACCTGGTTCAAGATCCCCTCTGCCATCAGGGTCTACCTCACCGGTGAGATGAAGCCCTATGTTTCCGGCAAGGACGTGATCCTCACCCTCATCGGGATGATCGGCGTGGACGGCGCCCGGTACCAGTCTTTGGAGTTTGCCGGCCCCGGCGTGGCAAACCTCACCATCTATGACCGCCTGACCATCGCCAATATGGCCATCGAGGCCGGCGCGAAAAACGGCATCTTCCCCGTGGACGATGTGACCCGCGCCTATGTGGAAGGTCGCGTCAACCGCCCCTGGACGGCCTACGAGGCGGACGCAGACGCCGAATACGAGCGCACCGTGGAGATCGATTTGAGTAAAGTCGAGTGTACCGTGGCCTATCCCCACCTGCCGGAGAATGCCCATCCTGCATCCGAGGGCAAGGACATCGCCATCGACCAGATCGTCATCGGCTCCTGCACCAACGGCCAACTGGCCGACATGGCTGCCGCTGCTGCCGTCCTGAAAGGCAAACATCTGGCGTCCGGCGTCCGGGGCATCGTCATCCCCGCCACCCAGAGCGTCTATCGTGAGTGTATGCATCTGGGCTATACCGACATCTTCCTGGATGCCGGCTGCATCGTCTCCACGCCCACCTGCGGCCCCTGCCTGGGCGGCCATATGGGCATTCTGGCGGCGGGAGAGCGCTGCGTTTCCACCACCAACCGCAATTTCGTCGGCCGTATGGGCCACGTGGACAGCGAGGTCTATCTGGCCTCTCCTGCCGTGGCCGCCGCATCCGGCATCGCAGGCCATATCGCCCATCCTGAGGAGGTACTGTAATGAACGCACACGGAATCGTACATAAATACGGCGACCACGTCGATACCGACGTCATCATCCCCGCCCGTTACCTGAACAGTCAGGACCACAAGGAACTGGCCTCTCACTGTATGGTGGACATCGACGCCGGGTTCGTGGGTAAGGTGAAGGACGGCGACATTATGGTAGCCGGCGTCAACTTCGGCTGCGGCTCCTCCCGCGAGCACGCGCCCGTGGCCATCAAGGCCAGCGGCATCTCCTGCGTCATCGCCAAAAACTTTGCCCGCATCTTCTACCGTAACGCCATCAACATCGGCCTTGCCATTCTGGAATGCCCCGCCGCCAGCGAGGGCATCGAAAACGGCGATGAGGTCAGCGTGGATTATGACACCGGCGTCATCACCAACATCACCAAAAACGAGACCTATCAGGCAGAACCCTTCCCCGAATTTATTATGGATATGATCCAGAAGGGCGGCCTGATGGCCTCCATTCAGAAGTGAGGTGCGTAAAATGGAAAAGAAAATTGCGATCATTCGGGGCGACGGCATCGGCCCCGAGATTATGACCCAGGCCATCGCCGTGCTGGACGCCGTGGCGGCAAAGTTCGGCCATACCTTCACGTATGAAGATGCGCCTATGGGCGGCAACGCCATCGACGCCTTCGGCGTGCCGCTGCCGGAATCCAGTCTGAAAACCTGCCTTGCCTGCGACAGTACCCTGCTCTCTGCCGTGGGCGGCCCCAAGTGGGATGCCATCGACCCCGCCATCCGCCCGGAAAAGGGTCTGCTGGGACTGCGTGCCGGTATGGGTCTGTATGCCAATCTGCGCCCCGCCGAACTGATCCCCCAACTGAAAGACGCCTGCCCCCTGCGCAGCGAGATCGTGGATCGGGGCATCAATTTCATCGTGATCCGCGAACTGATCGGCGGCGCCTACTTCGGCGAGCATAAGACCTGGGAAGAAAACGGCGAGATGGCGGCCCACGATGTGATGGCCTACAAAGAGCACGAGATCCGCCGCATCGCCCGGGTGGGCTTTGAAACGGCAATGAAACGCGGCAGGAAACTCTGCTCCGTGGATAAGGCCAACGTGCTGGACTCCTCCAAACTGTGGCGCAAGGTGGTCTGCGAGGTGGCTGCGGAATACCCGGAGGTGGAACTGCGGCATATGTATGTGGACGCTGCCGCGATGCAGTTGGTGCGTGACCCCAGCCAGTTCGACGTGATCGTGACGGAGAACCTGTTCGGCGACATCCTCTCCGACGAGGCCAGCCAGATCGTGGGCTCCATCGGTATGCTGCCCTCCGCCAGTCTGGGCGACGGCGCCTGCGGATTGTATGAGCCCATCCACGGCTCTGCCCCCGATATTGCGGGACAGGATCTGGCCAACCCCATCGGTATGATTTTGGCGGCGGCGATGATGCTGCGCTACGGCCTGAATATGCCGGACGAGGCCGCTGCCGTGGAGACGGCAGTCAGCCGCGCGTTGGAGGACGGCCTGCGCACCGGCGACATAATGGAGCCGGGTATGCAGCGTGTGGGCTGCGCCGCAATGGGCCGCGCCATCGTGGAACGGATCTGATCACAAGAAAAGCACCCGACGAAAGTCGGGGAAAAGGAAAAGGCGCGGAGAAGCACTTGCTTCTCCGCGCTTTTCAAAAGAGGGGGTCAGGCAGAGGGCATATGGCAAGCGGATGAAAAGATGACGGTTTCAAACGTTGCGGCGAACTTTTCGATAGTCTTCTTTCGGAGTTGACTCTTGAAAGAATTGCCATACGCGCCATCGGAGTAGTACACATAACCGTTACTCACAGTCTCGACGTAGGCAACGTGGCCCTTTCCGGAACTGCCCTGGTTATCTACGGCGACACCGTTGAACATACCGTTGGTCAGGTCGGAAGAGGGGATCTTGCAGAAGCCGCGTGTGCAGTCGATACGGTCATCCCAGTATTTGGCGTGGCCGGCTCCCGGACCGCCGGCAAACATCAGGTCGTAGCCATTGGTCTCGCGCCAGCGAAGGAAGGAATAGTACGTGCACCCACCAGTCAGTTGGAATGCTCCCCAATTCTTTCGGTAGATACCCTGACTGTCGTAGTAGGAGTATTTGACGCGGGAGGGATAGGAAGAAACGTCCATCTTCTGGCCTACGCGGGGTTCCAGTTTGGCGGCCAGCAAAGATGCTGCGATCTCTTCCACCTGTTTAAGAGATGTTGCCTTGCTTGCAGCCTTGATCAGGTCTTCTTGGTTGATGCCCCAGTAGGAAAACAGCGATGT
The DNA here is from genome assembly GCA_015068335.1 of Oscillospiraceae bacterium. GTDB lineage: Bacteria > Bacillota > Clostridia > Oscillospirales > Oscillospiraceae > Oscillibacter. Next base: position 3,254 of record SVKT01000030.1, read on the forward strand.
CTGGGAATAATGAGCCACGGCATACTTAGCCATTGCATTGACCGAGGTGCCATATTTCTCTGCGTTGTCGCTGTAAAGATAAGCGGTTTTTTCGTTGCCGTTCTTGTCACAGTATTTCACCGTGCACCACCAGTTAAGTTTCCAGTTGCGAGCGACCTTGACTACCTTGACCAGAGTGCCCTTGGGGAGTCTGACGATGACGCCGTCCTGTTCGGTGTTGCCCTTACGGAGAGGTGCGTTATCTTTTGTTACGATGTAGTACGTGTCCGCGCCGTTGCCATAGACGAACGTGAAGTCATTGACCGAGGCCGCAGAGGCGGACAAAGGGAAGATGCTGGTAAGCGAGAGTGCGCAGAGGAGCATTGCAACCAAGCGTTTGATTCGTTTCATTGTGAAAAACCCTCTTTCTTTTTCTTTTCAGGGAAAGCGATGCGGTTCCTTGTATTACCCTGTGTTGATGAGTGTATCACTGTGGCCTGACCACTCTGAAACCGGATACGACGAACAATGTCTTGCCCTGTGTTAATGATATTGCCAAAACTTGAACCCCACTCTGAAACTGGAAACGACAAGGAAACTAAGAGCAAGGCCTTACCCTGCTTCGATTATACTGCCGCGATTTGGACTGCCCTGAAATGAAAAGCGAAAAGAGAACTGTTGGATACACCAGTATATGAAAGAAAAAGAGAATTGTTTCGCAAAAAACGTATTTATTTTATAAAAACAAGGGAAAATACAAAAACAAGAAAAGCACCCGACGAAAGTCGGGTGCTTTTGATGTCTGGGGATCAGCGGGGGAGGCTTTCCAGATAGTGGATGAACTGCTGGGCGGTGCGGCCGGAGAAACCCCGGTGGCGGCGCTCCCAGGTGTTGGCCTGGGCCAGCAGTTCGGACTCGTCCATTTCGATGCCGTGGCGCTCCGCTAGCGCCTTGACGATGGCGTGATACTCTTTCTGGGTGGGGGCGTTGTAGTTGATGGCAACGCCAAAACGGGCGGCCAGCGACATTTTCTCCTCCACGGTGTCGGAGCGGTGGATGTCGCCGTGGTGTTCCATATCCGTGCGGTCGTTCCAGGTCTCCCGCACCAGATTGCGGCGGTTGGAGGTGGCGTAGATCAGCACGTTGTCCGGTCGGGTCTCCACGCCGCCTTCGATGACGGCTTTCAGGAACTTGTACTCCACCTCGTTCTCCTCAAAGGACAGATCGTCGATGAAGATGATGAAGCGGTAGTTGCGGTTCTTGATGTAGCCGAGGATGGCGGAGAGGTCGCCGAACTGGTGCTTGTAGATCTCGATCATACGCAGACCACGGTCGAAGTACTCATTGATGAGGGCCTTGACGCTGGTGGACTTGCCGGTGCCGGCGTCGCCGTAGAGCAGGACGTTGTTGGCCTTTTTGCCGTTCAGGAACGCCTCGGTGTTGCGGCGCAGTTCCCGCTTTTGCAGGTCGTAGCCCAGCAGATCGTCCAGCACGATGCCGTCGATGTTGCTGATGGGCAGGAACTCCACGGGGGCGGTGCCCTCCCGGGCAATGCGGAAGGCGCGGCTCATCGCGAACACGCCGTAGCCGTACTGGCGGTAATAATCCGTCACCAGACGGAACATCTCATTCTCGTTCTGCGCCGCATCCAGAGCGGCGCGCAGCGCGCGCACCTGCTGGCTGATGTCCCGGTTGTACATCCGCTCCCGTTTGGGGATGGCCTGATAGGCACAGATGGTGGCAAAGCAGTCGATGCCCAGATCCCGCTCGATGGGGGCGAAATCGAAGTGCATCAAGCGGCGGAACACGGCAAAGTCATTCTTTGCGAAGTGGTTCACACTGCCCTCGCTGGCGCCGGTGCGCTCGCAGGTGCGGGTGAAGGAGTTTTCGTTGGTCATCAGCAGCCAGGTAAGATAGCACTGCCACAGGTTCTCGTCGAAGCCGCAGGCGGTTGCCAGGTCCAGCAGGCGCTTGATCTGGCCGTAGATCCGGCCGGTCAGGGCGTCGCGGTCATACTGACCGCTCTCCCAGTCCCGGAAGACCTCCGCCAACTGCACCAGAATTTCATCCTTGCCCAGATCGCTGAACAGCAGCAGGTGGGAAAGTTCACGATACATACCATCATCCTCTCGGTCTCCCACCCTCCGGAAGGGGGCGGGACGATTGCTTATTCCAGAATGGCGCCGCGGTCGGCGCTGGAAACCATCTTGGCGTAGCGGGCCAGATACCCGGTTTTGATCTTGGGTTCGGGGCAGACCCACTTGGCACGGCGTGCGGCCAGTTCTTCATCGCTGACCTTCATCTCAATGGTGTGGTTGGGGATGTCGATGGCGATGATGTCGCCCTCCTGCACCAGAGCGATGTTGCCGCCGCTGGCGGCCTCGGGGGAGACGTGGCCGATGGAGGCGCCGCGGGTGGCGCCGGAGAAGCGGCCGTCGGTGATGAGGGCCACATCCTTGTCCAAACCCATACCCGCAATGGCGGAGGTGGGATTGAGCATCTCACGCATACCGGGGCCGCCTCTGGGGCCCTCGTAGCGGATGACCACCACATCACCGGCCACGATCTTGCCGGCGTAGATGGCGGCGATGGCCTCGTCCTCGGAGTCGAACACCCGGGCAGGGCCTTCGTGGACCATCATTTCGGGTGCCACGGCGCTCTGCTTCACCACGCAGCCGTCGGGGGCCAGATTGCCTTTGAGCACGGCGATGCCGCCGGTCTTGGTGTAGGGATTTTCAATGGGGCGGATGACCTCGTGGTTGCGGTTCACCACGCCGGAGAGATTCTCGGCAACGGTCTTGCCGGTGCAGGTGATGAGGCTGGTGTCGATGAGACCGGCCTTGGCCAGTTCCGCCATCACGGCGCAGACGCCGCCGGCACGGTCCAGATCCTCCATATAAGTGTCGCCGGCGGGGGCCAGATGACACAGGTTGGGGGTCTTGTCGGAGATCTCGTTGGCCATATCGAAGTTCAGTTCGATGCCGCACTCGTGGGCGATGGCGGGGAGGTGGAGCATCGTGTTGGTGGAGCAGCCCAGGGCCATATCGATGGTCTCGGCGTTGTGGAAGGCGGCCTCGGTCATAATGTCCCGGGGGCGGATGTCCTTCTCCACCAGTTCCATAATTTTCATACCGGCGTGCTTGGCAAGACGCAGGCGGGCGGAATAGACGGCGGGGATGGTGCCGTTGCCGCCTAAGGCCATACCGATGGCCTCGGTCAGACAGTTCATAGAGTTTGCGGTGTACATACCGGAGCAGGAACCGCAGGTGGGGCAGGCGTTGTTTTCGTATTCCTCCACGCCGGCCTCGTCCAGTTTGCCGGCGTAGTAGGCGCCCACGGCCTCAAACATATGGGACAGGCAGGTGCGGCGTCCGTCGCTGAGCGTGCCGGCGAGCATCGGGCCGCCGGAAACGAAAATGGTGGGCACGTTGACGCGGGCGGCTGCCATCAGCAGACCCGGCACGTTCTTGTCGCAGTTGGGGATCATCACCAGACCGTCGAACTGGTGCGCCATTGCCATCGCTTCGGTGGAGTCGGCGATGAGGTCGCGGGTGACCAGGGAGTACTTCATACCCACGTGGCCCATCGCGATGCCGTCGCACACGGCGATGGCGGGGAACTCCACGGGAGTGCCGCCTGCGGCGCGGATGCCGGCCTTGACGCTTTCTGCGATCTTGTCCAGATTCATATGACCGGGGACGATCTCGTTATAGGAGCAGACCACGCCGATGAGGGGGCGCTCCAATTCCTCTCTGGTATAGCCCAGAGCATACAGCAGGGAGCGGTTGGGCGCTGCGGGGATGCCCTGCTTTACAACATCACTTTTCAAGAGGGGTTCCTCCTATGTTGAAAGATCACGGGATGCGGCGCATCCGCCGCGGAGTGCGGCGGATGCTTTTGGGGTGTCAGTTGGAAGCGGTGTCGGGGTTGGTATCCTCGCCCCAGAGCATATTGCGGCGCAGTTCGGCGCCCACGACCTCCATCTGGTGCTTGGCCAGGATGGAACGGCTGGCGTTGAAGAAGCAGCGGCCGTTCTTGTTCTCGGCGATCCAATTGCCGGCGAACTTGCCGTTCTGGATGTCGGTGAGGACAGCCTTCATATTCTTCTTGGTCTCCTCGTAGGGCAGCACGCGGGGGCCGGACACATACTCGCCGTACTCGGCGGTGTCGGAGATGGAGTAGTTCATCATCGCCACGCCGCCCTTGTTGATGAGGTCAATGATGAGTTTCATCTCGTGGATGCACTCGAAGTAGGCGTTCTCGGGAGCGTAGCCGGCCTCGACCAGGGTCTCGAAGCCCATCTTCATCAGTTCGACCACGCCGCCGCACAGAACGGCCTGCTCGCCGAACAGGTCGGTCTCGGTCTCGTCCTGGAAGGTGGTCTCCATAACGCCGCCGCGGGCGCCGCCGATGCCGGCGGCGTAGGCCAGGCCGATGTCGTGGGCCTTGCCGGTGGCGTCCTGATGGACGGCCAGCAGGCAGGGCACGCCCTTGCCGGCCACATACTGGCTGCGGACGGTGTGACCGGGGCCCTTGGGGGCGATCATCAGCACGTCGATATCAGCGGGAGGAACGATCTGCTTGAAGTGGATGTTGAAGCCGTGGGCAAACATCAGGGCGTTGCCGGCTTCCAGGTTGGGGGCGATGTCCTTCTTGTAGACGTCGGCCTGCACCTCGTCGTTGATGAGGATCATCACGATGTCGGCCCACTTGGCGGCTTCGGGCACGGTCATAACTTTCAGACCGGCGGCCTCGGCCTCGGCCCAGCGCTTGCTGCCTGCGCGCAGACCCACGCACACGTCGCAGCCGGATTCTTTCAGGTTCAGCGCGTGGGCGTGGCCCTGGGAACCGTAGCCCACGATGGTGATCTTCTTTCCGTCCAGTTTGCCCAGGTCACAGTCCTTCTCATAATACATGTTTGCCATAATCATATTCCTCCTTGAGTTTGTTGTCGTCATATATCGTGCTTCGCCCTCTCTCGATGGCGATAGTACCGGTTTTTGCGATTTCCAGAATGCCGAAATCCGTCAGCATCTCGATCAGAGCGGTGATCTTGCTCTTGCTGCCGAACACTTCCAGTGTCAGGGACTCGCGGCTGACGTCCATCACCTTGGCACGGAAGATGTTGGCCAACTGGATCACCTCGTCCCTTGCACTGCGGCTGACGGCGCTCACCTTGATGAGGGCCACCTCGCGGCGGATGGAGGTCTTCTCGTCCAGGATCTTCACAGCCGTCACCGGCAGCAGTTTGCTGCACTGGGCGGCGATCTGTTCCAGCATCGCCTCGTCGGCCAGGATGGAGATGGTGATTCGGGTGATGCCCGGCTTGTCTGTTTCGCCGGAAACGATGGATTCAATGTTGTAGCCCTTTCTGGAAAACAGGCGGGCCACCTGGCTCAAAACGCCGGGGATGTCCTGCACCAGAATGCACAGGGTGTAGAGTTTGCGCTCGGGGTCGAGTTGTCGTTTCATACGCTGCCTCCTTCGCTGAGCAGGAAGTCTGTGATGGGGGAACCGGCGGCTACCATAGGACTGACCATCTCATCAATGTCCAGAATGCAGTCGATGACGGTGCCGGTGCCGGAGGAGAGCGCCTCGGTCAGCGCCTGCTCCATCTCCTCCCGGGTGCGGACCCGGCGGCCGCGCAGTCCGTAAGCCTCCGCCAGTTTAACAAAGTCGGGGCCGAAGTCCAGCGTGGTCTGGGAGAAGCGCTTTTTATAGATCAGGTTCTGCCACTGGCGGACCATACCCAGCGTGCCGTTGTTGAACACGATGGAAACAATGGGCAGACCGTAGTGCTGCACGGTGCAAAGTTCGTGACAGTTCATCCGGAAGCAGCCGTCGCCGGTGATGTGGAGAACGCGCTTGTCCGGGTTGCCGGTCTGGGCGCCGATGGCGGCGCCGAGGCCGAAGCCCATCGTGCCGAAACCGCCGGAGGTCAGGAGTTGACCGGGGTAGTTGAAGTGGAGATACTTGATGGACCACATCTGGTGCTGGCCCACGTCGGTGGCCACGATGGCGTCCTCCGGCATCCGGGCGCGGATCACGTCCAGCACTTGCTGGGGGGTGAGGTGCTCGCTGTCGCCCGCTGTGGCGGGGGCGCGCATCGGGAGGATGTATTCCTTCCATTCCCGGTGGCTGTACTGGGGGAGTTGCTCGTTGAGCATCGCCAGCACCCGCCGGGCGGAGCCAATGATGTGGTGGTCGGTGGCCACGTTTTTGCCGATCTCGGCGCGGTCGATGTCGATCTGTACGATCCTGGCCTGGGCGGCGAAGGTGGCCGGCTGCAAGGCGACGCGGTCGGAGAAGCGGCAGCCCACGGCGATGAGCAGGTCGCACTCGTTTACCGCCACATTGGAGGCCTTGGAGCCGTGCATACCCACCATACCGGTGGTGAGGGGATGTCCGCCGGGGAAGCCGCCGCCGCCCATCACGGTGATGGCCACGGGGGAGTCCAGTTTTTCCGCAAATTCCCGGAATTCCTGATGGGCACGGCCGCGAACCACGCCGCCGCCGCAGATGAGCAGGGGGCGCTTTGCCTTGGCGATCATATCCAGCAGCCGGCTGATGTCGTCGGGGTCGATCTCCGGCTTCTGGGGACGGAGAGTGTCGTTGAGTTTCTGTATGCTGTTGGACCGGCGGTTTTCCTGCCAGGGGATGAATTCGTAGTCCACCATCTGGTCGGCGTTGGTCACGTTTTTCAAAAAGTCGATGAGGACGGGACCGGGCCGTCCGCTGGCGGCCACGGCGAAAGCCTGCCGCATCACATCAGGGATCTGCTGGGCAGAGCGCACCAGAAAGGCGGCCTTGGTGATGGGCATCGCGATGCCGGTGGAGTCCACCTCCTGGAAGGCGTCGCGGCCCAGCAGATTCTCGCCCACGTTGCAGGTGATGAACACCACGGGGGAGGAGTCCAGATGGGCGGTGGCGATGCCGGTGGTCAGGTTGGTGGCGCCGGGGCCGGAAGTGGCGAAGCACACGCCCACCTTGCCGGTGGAGCGGGCGTAGCCGTCGGCTGCGTGGGCGGCGCCCTGCTCGTGGGCGGTCAGCACGTGGCGGATCTTGCCCTCGTAGCCGTAGAGTTCGTCATAGAGATTCAGGATGGTGCCGCCGGGGTAGCCGAACACGGTGTCGACTTCCTGTTCCAGCAGGCACTCCATAATGGCCTGTGTTGCACGGATCTTCAAAAGGGGGTTCCTCCTTGTGGGTCAAATCTTGCCGCCGCCCTTTTGCACGGCGATCACGCCGGTGCGGACGACCTCCAAAATGGAGAAGGGGCGCATCATCGTCTGGAAGGTGTCCAGACGGTCGGGGGTGTCGGAGAGTTCCAGCGTCATCGAGGTGGGGGAGATGTCCGCCACCTTGGCGCCGTAGATGGAACAGATGGTCATAATGTCCTGCCGGGTCTTGTTGTTGGCGGAAACTTTCAGGATCATCAGTTCCCGGCCGATGAGGCTGTTTTCCTCCAACGTGCGGACTTTGATGACTTCCACCAGTTTGTTGAGTTGCTTTTCCACCTGCTCCACCATATTGTTGCCGTTGTCCACGATGATGGTGATGCGGGAGATGGTGGGGTCGTCGGTGACGCCCACGGCCAGAGAGTCGATGTTGAAGGCGCGGCGGGAGAACAGTCCGGTGATGCGGTTGAGCACGCCGGCCTGGTTTTCCACCAGAACGGAAATGGTCTGTTTCATAGTTCCCGCCTCCTTTAATCGTTGGTGGTGACGTCGGGATGGACGTTCACAATGGCCAGCACGCTGCCCTCGGCGCCCAGAATGCGGTCGATGGCGGCGTCCACGTCGGCCTCGCAGTCCACGGCGATGCTGGGGATGCCGTAGGCGGCGGCGATGGCCGCAAAGTCCGGAGAGCCGTCCAGCGCCACGCCGAAGGGGCCGCGGTAGGCCGGGGAGTTCTGGATCTGATGCACCAGACCCAGAACGTTGTTGCGAAAGACGATGATCTTGATGTCCAGACCGGCGGTTTTGATGGCCGCCAGTTCATTCATCGACATCTGGAAAGAGCCGTCGCCGCAGATGACGATGGTCTGCTTGTCCGGCTGGGCCACCTTCACGCCGACGGCGGCGGGGAGGGAATAGCCCATCGTGCCCAGACCGCCGGAGGTCAGCAGCCGTCCCTGCTTCTGGGGCAGGTACTTGCAGGCGAACAACTGGTTCTGGCCCACGTCCACGCAGACCACGGCGTCCTCCGCCAGTTTCCCGCCCAGTTTGCGCAGGAAGGTGCCGGGAAAAACGTAGCCCTCCCGGGCGGGGAAGACGCGGTCCAGTTCCGCTCTGCGGTATTCCCGCAGCCGTTCCAGCCACGCGGCGGAGTCGGGCGCCGTGATGTCCCGTTCCAGCAACTGCTGCAAAATGACTTTCACATCGCCCACCAGCGGAATGGCGGCGATGAGGTTTTTGCCGATCTCGGCGGGATCCACATCGATGTGGATAGTGGCCATACGGTTGGCGATGTCCTCCGGATCCACCATCGCCCGGTCGGCGGCGCGGGTGCCCACCATAATGAGCAGGTCGGCCTTGGCCAGCGCCTGGTTGGCGCAGCGGTTGCCGTGGGCGCCGATCATACCCAGATTCAGGGGGTGATCGGTGGGCAGCACGGAGATGCCCATCATTGTCTTGACCACAGGGATGGCGTTGCGCTCTGCCAGTTCCAGCAGTTCGTCCCGCGCGTGGGACAGCCACACACCGCCGCCGGCGCAGATCAGAGGCTGCTTTGCCTTGGAGATGGCTTCCGCCACCCGCTTGATCTGCAACTCGTTGCCGCGGACGCTGGGCTTGTAGCCCCGGATGTTGACCTCAGCGGGGAAGACCGGCTTTTCGATCTCCTGCTGCTGGATGTCAATGGGGATGTCGATGAGAACAGGGCCGGGGCGGCCGGTGGAGGCGATGTGAAAGGCCTCCTTGACGATGCGGGGGATCTCCCGGGCGTCCTTGACCAGATAACTGTGCTTGGAGAAGGGGGCAACGGCGCCGGTAATGTCCACTTCCTGGAAAATGTCCCGACCCAGCAGGTGGGAGGGCACCTGACCGGTGATGGCCACCATAGGGATGGAGTCCATATAGGCGGTGGCGATGCCGGTGATGAGGTTGGTGGCGCCCGGGCCGGAGGTCACCATACACACGCCGGGCTTTCCGGTCACCCGGGCGTAGCCGGAGGCCATATGGCCGGCGTTCTGTTCCGTGCGGACCAGCGTATAGCCGATCTGCGGCGTTGCCGAAAGGGCGTCCGCTGCGGGGCAGATGGTTGCGCCGGCGTATCCGAAAATATGTTCCACGCCTTCGCGGAGCAGGCTTTCGATCAATGCCTGCGCGCCTGTCGTCTTCATAGTTGCGTCCTCCTTTGGACTTTGTGCGCCTTTGCGGGCGATTCGCGGATTTCGATAAAAAACGCCTGTGGTTCGAGGGTCGAACCACAGGCGTTCAGGTAACTTCATTTGCGTCGGTTTCCTTCCTTTCGGGAGTGAAACCGGATGCGCTGCTTCCTGTTCCGGGCGTGACCTCAAACACTATTCCTGTTTTGTACCAGCAGTACCAGTACGGGGACAAGAATAATGTACAGCGCCAGAATGGAAAGCAGAGCGGTGGTCATCGGCATAGGATAAACTCCTTTTGCTGCCGGACGGAGCGGATGCTCCGAAGACCGGCATTCTTTGCCTTGTTAAAGCATAACAACAGTATACATATTTACAACAAAAAAACAACATACTCCGACGCACTTTTAAATATTTTTCCCTTTTACCGAAAAATGGCGGGGCTTTTGCGAAAAAACTGGCACAAACAACCGAGAAAATTGGAAAAACAGGGGGGACAGAGGCGGGGCTGCGGCGCTTACAGGAAAATATTTGTTTTATGTATAGATACTCAGTTGCGGGGCATCCTTTTGGAAAACGAGGAAAGGAAGTTTGTTCCTATGTCGGAAAAAATCGTGATCGCCTTAGGCGGAAATGCCCTGCAATCCGGAGATTCCGCGCCCACGGCGGAAGCGCAGTTGGAGGTGGTGCGCCGCACCGCCCAGCATATTGCCGAGATCAGCCGCCGGGGCTATGAATTGGCCATTGTACACGGAAACGGCCCTCAGGTGGGCCGCATCCTGCTGGCGTCCGAAACGGCGAAGGAGGTCGTCCCGCCGATGCCCTTTGACGTCTGCGGCGCGATGAGCCAGGGCTATATCGGCTACCACATCCAGCAGGCGCTGAAATATGCCCTGAACGCCCGCAACCGGAACTACCCCGTGGTGTCCATCACCACCCAGGTGGTGGTGGACCGCAACGACCCCGCCTTCCAGAACCCCACCAAGCCCATCGGCGGCTTCTGCACCGAGGAGGAGGCCCGGCGGCTGGAACGGGAGAAGGGCTATGTGATGAAAGAGGACTCCGGCCGCGGCTGGCGGCGGGTGGTGGCCTCGCCCCAGCCCCGCCGCATCGTGGAGATCGGCGCCGTCCGGCTGCTGTGGGATCACGCCATCGTCATCACCTGCGGCGGAGGTGGTGTGCCGGTGGTGGAAAATCCCGACGGCACGCTGGAAGGCGTCGCGGCAGTCATTGACAAGGACTACGCCGCCGAACTTCTGGCAGAGCAGGTGGATGCCGACGCGCTGCTGATCCTGACGGAGGTGGAGAAGGTGGCCATCAACTTCGGCAAGCCCAACCAGCAGGATCTGAGCCGGCTGAGTCTGGCGGAAGCCGCCCGCTACGCCGAGGCGGGGCAGTTCGGCGCCGGCAGTATGCTGCCCAAGGTGGAGGCT
>SVKT01000031.1 GCA_015068335.1 Oscillospiraceae bacterium
GATGGACGGATCCGGGAACTGGGCAGCCACGAGGAACTGATGGAGAAAAACGGCGCCTATGCCGCGCTGGTGCGAACACAGGAGTTGCGTCGTGGATAAGTCGAAGTTGTTGGATCGTGTGGGCGCACTGGGGGATGACCGCCTTGTGCTGGCCAGAATCCTGGATCGCGCGGAGCAGGCGGAGAGCCGCAATATTCCCGCCGCCACGGATTTTCTCAGCCCCCAGCAGCGCTTGGCAGCCCTGGAACTGCTGCGTCTGGCGGGGATCGGGGAGAGCCGCTATGCGTGTCTTGGCGGATACGAGGGTGCGGAGCGGAAACTGATCGTGTTTCTGCCGGACTGGATGGAGGCGGAGGACGCCGCCCAGCAAAGCCCCATCCGCTGTCTGCGCGCCGCATTTCGCGAGGAAGAAGCCCTGTCCCACCGGGATTTTCTTGGAAGCCTGATGGGCCTTGGCATCGTGCGGGAAAAGGTGGGCGACATTCTGGTGAGTCCCGGCAGCGCCGACGTTGTGGTGCTGGACTCTGTGGCGGAATTCCTGCGGCAGAACTGGGACGCCGCCGGCCGAGTGAAACTGTCCGTGAAAGAGATCGAGTCGGCGCATCTGCACATCCCGGAAGTCAAGTGCCGGGAAATGCGGGACACGGTCTCCTCTTTGCGGCTGGATGCGCTGGTTTCCGCAGGCTTTCAAATGGCGCGGGGAAAGGCGGCGGAACTGATCGCCGCCGGCCGCGTGCAGTTGAATTGGAGGGAGTGTACCAAACCGGATAAAATGATGGCGGCGGGAGACACTGTTTCCGCCCGCGGATTTGGGAAATTTCAACTGACGGAAGTAGGCGGGACCACCCGCAAGGGCCGCATATCCATTGTGCTGAAACGATACATTTGAGGTGAACGACGATGCTGGAATATGAATTTGAGACCGTTGGCTGTGATATCTCCGGATACAGTCTGTTTGGCGGCGTGGGTTTGGAGACCTGTGAGCATCAGGAGTGCATTCGCCGGCGTGCCGCCGAAGGGTGGCGATTTGCCGGTTATATTCCCCGCAGTCAGAGGGCCGGTGGCTTTATCGAAACCATTGACTTGGTGTTCGAGCGGGAAGTACCGGGCAGATAACAGGAGGAAACGATGGAACAGAAGAAGATCGACCGTATCAATGAACTGGCGCGGAAAGCAAAGACAGAGGGTCTGACCGAGGCGGAGACCGCCGAGCGCGCCGCCCTGCGCCGTGAGTATATCGACTCTGTGGTGGGCAACTTGCAGGGCCATCTGGATAACGTCTATTTTGTGGACGAAGCGGGCAATCAGGAGAAGTTGAAGAAGAAGGGTGAGTGAGTATGGCACTGGAACATCTGGAACCCAGAGGTGTCTTTCACTTTTTTGAGGAATTGTGCGCCATCCCCCACGGATCCCGCAACACAAAAGCGGTAAGTGACTGGTGTGTAAGGTTTGCAAAGGAAAGGGGCTTTACAGCATATCAGGACGCTGCGGACAACGTTATCATCGTTGCGGAGGCGACGGCAGGCTATGAGAACGCGCCTGCCCTGATTTTGCAGGGGCATCTGGATATGGTTTGCGAAAAAAGCCGCGGCTGCGGAAAGGATATGGAGCGCGAGGGATTGGATCTGGCCGTGGAGGGCGACTTCGTATTTGCGGAGGGCACCACGCTGGGCGGCGATGATGGGATCGCCGTGGCGATGGCTCTGGCGATCCTGGATGACCCAACCATTCCCCGTCCCCGGCTGGAAGTGGTGCTGACCTCCGACGAGGAGATCGGTATGTTGGGCGCCGCAGCGCTGGATGTGTCCCCTTTGCAGGGCAGACAACTGCTGAACATCGACTCGGAGGAGGAAGGGGTTTTCACGGTCAGTTGCGCCGGCGGCAGCCTGACGCGCTGTGACATCCCTGTGACAAGAGCCGCCTTTTCCGGCACGGCGCTGCGTCTTCACGTGGCGGGGCTGGTTGGCGGACATTCCGGCGCGGAGATCCACAAAGGCCGCGCCAACGCCGATGTGCTGCTGGGACGGCTGCTGCGCGCTGCGGCGGAACGCACACCGCTGCGGCTGGTTTCTGCGGCAGGCGGCCTGAAAGATAACGCTATCCCCGTGGAAGCCGAGGCTGTGGTGCTGGCGGCAGACGCCGGCGCGGCAAAGGCGGCTGTGCTTGCACTTGGGGCGGCGCTGCAAAGTGAATACCGCGTGACCGATCCGGGCCTGACGGTGGAAGTGACCGAGGCGGCATCAGCGGAACTTCCGATGGATCAGGCGTCCACCCAGCGGGCCCTCTGCTTTATGACCTGCGCCCCCAACGGTGTGCAGGCTATGAGCGCAGACATCGAGGGCTTGGTGCAGACCTCCTTGAATCTGGGTATTCTCCGCACCACGGAAACGATGCTGACCGGCGTGTTCTGCGTGCGAAGCAGCGTGGAGAGCCAGAAGGAGATGCTCAACGATCGGCTTTGCTGCCTGACAGAGCAGTTGGGCGGCACGGTGGATGTCAGCGGAGATTACCCCGCGTGGGCCTATCGGCCGGATTCGCCGCTGCGAAACCGTATGGTGGAGGTATTCCGCCGGCAGTACGGCTATGACCCGAAGATCGAGGCCATCCACGCCGGCGTGGAGTGCGGCTTATTCTGCGGAAAACTTCCCGGACTGGACTGCGTGTCCGTCGGGCCGGACCTGACCGAGATCCACACTCCCCGGGAGAAGATGAGCATTTCCTCCGTACAGCGGGTGTGGGACTTTGTTCTGGAAGTGCTGAAATGTTCCAATCAATAAGACGAAGCGGCGAAAGCCGCTTCGTTTTTTTGACCGGAAACATACAAAAACACTCCGCCGAAGAAACGGCGGAGTGTAAAACGATCAGCATTTTTTCGCGTATTTCCGGTAGATCCGATTGTAAATGGGGATCAGCGCCAGCGCGCCTCCAATGGCGCCAACAAAGATCACAATGCCGGCGGCAGCGGGAAAGCCCAGCAGCGCCAGCAGGGCAGAGAGCCAGAAAAACAGGGAGTACCCGATCCACATCAAACCGTTGGCCCGGTTGTACGCCGGGATGTCGGAGATCTCCTCCGGCTTGACCGTGGAGCCGGACCAGAACCACATAGGCTTGGTCATACGGCGGGCACAGAGACCGAGGGTCACAAAAACAGCGCCGCAAAGGCACGAAACAAAGCACACAATGATGATAGGATCACCCCCTGTTGAAACCAGTTTAGCATAATGCCTGCGAATTTTCAACAAGGCAGACAGGGCGGGGATCCGCACTTGCATTTTGCCGAAAGACGTGGTATGATACCGACTTGAAAATCATTCTCAAATTAGAGGAGACCCCTATGAAGAAAAGCATCCTTGTGCTGTTGTGCATCCTGCTGTGCCTGCCCGGCTGCGGAGCGCAGACAGAGCCCCAGGAGTCGGATACCCTCCGGATCGTTGCCACCGTCTTTCCTGCCTATGATTTTGCCCGTGCGGCGGCAGGGGAGGGGGCGGAGGTGAAACTGTTGCTGCCCCCCGGTACGGAGAGCCACTCCTACGAGCCCACGCCTGCGGACATTCTGGCGGTGCAGTCCTGCGACCTTTTCCTCTGTCTGGGCGGGGAATCCGAAGCCTGGGTAGAGACCATTCTTGCCGCTGTGGAGCCGCAGGGAGAGGTGCTGCGGATGGTAGATTGCGTGGAACTGCTGCCGGAGGAACATACTCACGGGGAAGAGGAACACGACCACAGCCACGATCACGACCCCGGCGCCGTGGTGGGCATGGACGAGCACGTATGGACAGCCCCTGAAAATGCCGCGGAGATCACCCGCAAAGTGGGAGAGACCCTGGCAGCGCTGGATGGCGCCAACGCGGCACAGTACCGGGAGAATGCCGCAGCCTATGCGGCAAAACTGGAAACGCTGGACGAGGCGTTCGAGGACTTTTTCGCTGCCCGGCCGGATCGGACCATTGTGTTTGGCGATCGGTTCCCCCTGCGGTATTTCGCGGAGGCGTATGATCTGGATTACTATGCGGCTTTCCCCAGTTGCAGTACCCAGACGGAGCCTTCGGCGGCCACCATCGCATTCCTGACGGAAAAGGTGCGGGAGGAGAATCTTTCCACGGTCTGGTACATTGAGTTTTCCAACCATCTGGTGGCGGACAGTATTGCCGAGGCCGCCGGTGCGGATACGGCGATGTTCCACACCTGCCACAATGTGTCCGGGGAGGAGATCGAGTCCGGCGCCACCTATCTTTCTTTGATGGAGGGGAATCTGGCGACCCTGCGGGAGAAATTTTCATAAGAAGAGCCGCCTGTTTTTCGGTAAAGCAGGCGGCTTTTTTACTGGCGTTCCGTGCATATAGTTCAGCAGATGCGCCGCCGCCGGGATTGGCTGGTGCAAAAAAATTTCCGTATGCAAAAGGGGAAAATTGTGGTATACTGGAAAAACGAGAGGAGGATTGCCGAATGAAGCAGAAAAAGAGAAAAAAATGGGTCTGTTTCCGCCACCGTGTAGTGCGCAATCTTCTTTTGCCGGTGCTGGGCACTTACTGCCGGCTGCGCTTTGGCGTGAAGGTGGAGCGGTTTGCGCAGCAGGGAGACCGGCAGTACCTGGTTATGATGAACCATCAGACGTCGGCCGACCAGTTCTTCGTCAGTATGGCGTTCCGCAAACACGTGTATTATATTGCCACGGAGGATATTTTCTCCCTCGGCTGGATTTCCAAAGTCATCCGCTATCTGGTGGCGCCGATCCCCATCAAGAAACAGACCACCGACCTGCAAGCGGTGAAAACCTGCATACAGGTGGCCAGAGAGGGCGGCACCATCGCGCTGGCGCCGGAGGGAAACCGCACATACAGCGGCAAGACCGAGTATATCAAGCCTTCTATCGTGAAACTGGCCCGGGCGCTAAAACTGCCGGTCGCCATTTTCCGCATTGAAGGCGGCTACGGTGTGCAGCCCCGTTGGGGCGACGGTACCCGAAAAGGCAGGATGCGCGCCTATGTGTCCCGTGTGATCGAGCCGGAGGAGTATGGGGCGCTTTCCGATGAGGAATTTATTGCCCTGATCCGGCAGGAACTCTACGTCAACGAGGCGGTGGCAGATGCCTGCTATACCAACGGTAAACTGGCGGAATATCTGGAACGGGCGATGTATGTCTGCCCGGACTGCGGACTCACCACCTTTGAGAGTTGCGGCGACTGCATCACCTGCAAGACCTGCGGAAAGCAGGTGCGCTATCTGCCCAGCAAGGAACTGGAAGGCGTCGCTGCCCCGTTCCCGTTCCGCTTCGTGAATGACTGGTACGAGTACCAGACGGACTTTGTCAGCAAACTGGATCTGGCGCCGTTTGGCGAAACGGCGATGTATCGCGACACCGCGCGGCTCTCACAGGTGCACCTGTATCGGCACAAGGAAGTGCTGGAACGGGAAACCGGGATCTGCCTTTACGGTGACCGCATTGAGATCGGCGAAAATCTGGTAATGCCTTTTGAGGATATTTCCGCCGTCAGCGTGTTGGGACGGAACAAGTTGAATATCTACCACAACGGCACAGTCTATCAACTCAAAGGCGACAAACGGTTCAACGCGCTGAAATATGTGAATATCTACTATCACTACAAAAACATCAACGAGGGCAGAGAAGATGGAAAATTTTTGGGACTTTAACGTTTGGGGCGATTTTCACCTGATCGCAGTGCTACTGTTGAGTCTGCTGGCAGCCAACGCTTTGAAACGGGCCATTCCCGCGTTGCAGGCGTCGTTGATCCCCACATCTGTGCTGGGCGGCGCACTGCTGTTGCTGGCGTCGGGGCTTTATAAGTTGTTTACCGGCGATGTGCTGTTTGACACCGCGTTTTTTGCCGGAAACGGTATGGCTATGCTGGAAACGATCACCTACCATACACTGGCGCTTGGCTTTATCGCCTCCACGCTGAAAACGTCGGACGAGAAAATGACCAAGCAGCGTACCGTGGAAATTTTCAACACCGGCGTGACCACCGTTTCCACGTACCTGATGCAGGCCGTTCTGGGTTTTGGCATCACGATGGTGGCGGCGAAACTGGTCTCCGGATTTTTCCCTGCCGCGGGCGTGCTGCTGCCCTTCGGCTTCGGACAGGGCCCCGGTCAGGCGATGAATTACGGCGGCATCTATGAACTGGAATACGGTTTTGAGGGCGGCAAGAGTTTCGGTCTGACCGTTGCGGCGCTGGGATTTATCAGTGCAGCGCTGGGCGGCGTGATCCATTTGAACCTGCTGAAAAAGAAGCGGAAGATCAGCATCGGCAGCGGCGAGGATATTTCTTACGACACCGAGGAGATCCAACTGGCCAATGAGATCCCTATGCAGGGCGGTATGGATAAACTGACCGTGCAGATAGCCTTTGTGTTTGTGGCCTACTTTATGGCTCACGCACTGATGTATCTGCTGGGTCTTCTGCTGCCGGGGATGCGTTCCGTCATTTACGGCTTCAACTTCCTGCTGGGCGTGATGACAGCCACGCTGCTGAAAGCCACGCTGAGCCTGATGGAAAAGAAGGGCGTTATGAAGCGGCGCTATACCAACAACTTCCTGATGACCCGTGTCAGCAATTTCTTCTTCGACATTATGGTGGTGGCCAGCATCGCTGCCATCCGGCTTGGCATTCTGGAACAGTACTGGGGCATCATCCTCATTCTGGGTGTGTCCGGTCTGGTGCTGACGTACATTTACAACTACATCGTGGCAAAGACCCTGTTCCCCGCCTATCAGGAGGAACAGTTCCTCACGATGTTTGGTATGCTCACCGGCACCGCCAGTACCGGCATCGCGCTGCTGCGCGAACTGGACGGCCGGTTCGAGACGCCCGCCGCGGACAATCTGGTCTACCAGAACTTCCCGGCCATCGTGTTTGGTTTCCCGATGATGCTGCTGGCAACGCTGGCGCCTCAAAAGCCGGGCGTGACGATGGTGTGCCTGGTGGTATTCTTCCTGGTTATGAACGTGATCCTGTTCCGCTCCTTTATCTTCCGGCGGAAGAAAACGCCTGCGGCGAAGTAAATCTCCCATCAACGAGCGACCACCCCGGGACATTGCCCCGGGGTGGTTTTTAGTTCTGGCAATCAAAGACGGCGGCGGTTTGCAGCGGATAGGAAATCAAAGAGGCGGCGTCCAGATCTTCCCGATGCAGGTCTACGGCGGTGATCTGACGGTTTTCATAGGTGGTGTAGTAATAGATGCCCCGGTCCAGATTGCAGCAGCAGGAGTAGAGCGTGATCTCATAGGCGCCGTGCCCCAGATGGACGCAGCCCCGCTGCTGCTCCACGCTGCCCAGAATGTGGAAGAACTGGTTCACGCTTTCTGCTTCGGAGTCGCCGGAAACCGCGTTCAGCCGGGTAAAGGCGGCGCGGACGAAGCGGGAGGCGGAGGAGGGGTCTCCCGGCAGTCCGATGGCGCCCATTCCGCGGCTGTAAGGCGGCAGGTCAAGATCAGCGGAGAAGTTGTTGGGCGAGACCTCGCGGGTCAGGTTTCTGTACCCGCATAAATGGTTCAGGTGGAAGTCAAAGGGCGGGGCGTTGGTCAGGACGCCCACAGGGTTTTCCAGAAGCCGCAGACCGTCTTGCAGCGGTTCGACCACGAGGGAACCTGTCCGGTCGGCCAGCATCCAGTGGAGGGGCGTGCGGGGGAGACGGGGGCTGAAATCCAGCGCCAGTAAATCGGTGTGCGCCAGTAATTTCCGCGCCTCGTCCAGCGTGGCGCACTGTCCAAGCACCCACGGAATGCATTCAAAGGGAGCGATGCTGTCCCGATCCGTCCGCTGCGGGTGATAGCAGGCAAAGCCGGGGAAGTTCAGGCCCGCCATAGCCAGTCCCGTCTCGTTGACGGCATCATAATAGAGGGGATACCCCTCGGCGGTGTGCGCCATCCCGATGATGGCGTAATGGCGGGACTGATGCGGGGCGGCACGGAAGGGGAGGGGGAAGTTCCGGGGCGTTATGGTGACTGTCTCTCCGAAAGAACCTTCCAGATCCAGATTCCGCCCGAAATAGTGGCCTTTGGTCGTATAGGTGATGGCTGTACACATTGGATTTCCTCCGCAAGTATGAAGTCTTTCCTAGTTTGCGGAGAGAGTCACGGATTATGAAAAAAGAGCGGGAAACACAGTTTCCCGCTCTTTGGCGTGCTTATTCGTAAATGGGGAACTGACGGCACAGCGCATCCACCTCGGCGCGAACCTGCGCGGCGTTGCCCTCGAAGTCCTCGGCCACCATAGCCATCCACTTGGCGATCTTCACCATCTCGGCTTCCTTGAAGCCGCGGGAGGTGACGGCGGGTGTGCCAACACGGATGCCGCTGGTCACGAAGGGCTTCTCGGGATCGTTGGGAATGGCGTTTTTGTTGACGGTGATCTGCACCTCGTCCAGACGATGCTCGAACTCCTTGCCGGTGATGTGGAAGTTGCGCACGTCCACCAGGCACAGGTGGTTATCCGTGCCGCCGGACACCAGGCGGAAGCCGTTTTTCACCAGTTCGTCGGCCAGCACGGCGGCATTCTTCACCACCTGTTCCCCGTAGGCCTTGAATTCCGGTTTCAGGGCTTCGCCAAAGCAGACGGCCTTGGCGGCGATGATATGTTCCAGAGGGCCGCCTTGGGTGCCGGGGAACACGGCGGAGTTGATCTTTTTGTAGATCTCCTCGTCATTGCAGAGGATCATACCGCCGCGGGGGCCGCGCAGAGTCTTGTGGGTGGTGGTGGTCACCACGTCGGCATAGGGGATGGGGGAGGGATGGACGCCTGCGGCCACCAGGCCGGCGATGTGCGCCATATCCACCATCAGATAGGCACCCACGGCGTCGGCGATCTGGCGGAATTTCGCAAAGTCCAGCGTGCGGGGATAGGCGCTGGCGCCGGCCAGAAGCACCTTGGGTTTGCAGGACTTGGCGGTTTCCATCAGTTTGTCATAGTCGATGGTTTCAGAGTCGTCCTCCACGCCGTAGGCGACGATGTTAAAATATTTGCCGGAGATATTCACGGGGCTGCCGTGGCTCAGGTGGCCGCCGTGGGCCAGATTCATACTCAGCACGGTGTCGCCGGGTTGCAGCAGGGCGAAGAAGGCAGCCAGATTGGCGTTGGCGCCGGAATGGGGCTGGACGTTGGCGTAGTTGCAGCCAAACAGTTTGCAGGCGCGCTGACGGGCCAGTTCTTCCGTGACGTCCACGGCGTAGCAGCCGCCGTAATAGCGCTTGCCGGGGTAGCCTTCGGCATATTTGTTGGTCAGGCAGGTCCCCATCGCGGCCATCACGGCGGGGCTGACGATGTTTTCAGACGCGATCAGTTCGATGTTGCGGCGCTCGCGGGCGAACTCCTCCTGAATGGAAGCACCGACCTCGGGGTCAAAGCCGGAGATGAAATCAATGGTCTGCTGGATCATAGGATTGGCCCTCCTTTGGTGTTGGGGAAAGATACTACTTTTAAGATGCTATCATTTTAGGATAGAAAATGTTCCATTTCAAGGGGTATTTTCGACGGATTTCTGCTGAAATTGTCCACAGAAACAGTCGCTTTCCGTCGATTTAACCTAACCGGGCGGGGATGCCGTCCTCGTACAGGCCGCGCTCCGTGAGAACCCACGGGATGGGGTAATCGTGGGGCTCCACGGGGATCTCATCCCGCAGCAGCAGTTCGGGACACAGCATCACGCTGCCGCCGCGGTAATGGGAGAGAAAGCGGTCGTAATAACCGCCGCCTTTCCCCAGCCGCTGCCCTGCGCAGTTGCAGGTCAGGCAGGGGATGACGGCAAAATCCACCTCGTCCGGCGTCAGCCGCGGGCTGTCGGCGGGCGGCTCCAAAAGTCCGTAACTTCCGGGGAGAAGTTGGTCGAGAGACGTGATCTCCCGCAGTTCCATAATGCCCTTATCCACGCACAGCGGCACGCACAGCCGCTTTCCGGCGGCGAGGGCGTGTTCCAGAATGGGCCGGGTATCCACCTCGGTGCCGCGTCCCACAAAGCAGAACACGCAGCCTGCGGCGCAGTATTCCGGCATCGCGGTCAGGTAGCGCATAATGGCCTGTCCCGCTTTTTCCAGGTAGCGGGGGGAGAGGGTGCCGGCCAAAGCACGCATCGTTTTGCGCAGTTGCTGCTTTTCTTCCTGTCTGGTCATGGCAGAGGGTCCTCCTCCTTTTTCGGCTGCGCGGCGCCGAAGAGAATGGCACCGCTGCCATATTTGCCGCGGATGCGGTCCATCGTGGCTTCCAGTTTCTCCTGCTTTTCTTTGCGGGGCGCTGCGGGAGCGGTAAAGAGATCCACCTGCTCATAGGCGTCCTGCTCGGCAACCAGATAAATGGCGGTGACGGTCAGCGCCCGGATGGGCGTGGGCGGCGTCCACAATTCCTCCACAAGTTCGATGGCGGCGTCGGTGATGTCACGGATCAGGTGGGTGGGGGCAGAGAGCCGCTTTTGACGGGAACGATCGTGGAATGCGGGATCGCGTATCGTGACGTGCACGCCGGCGGCGTACAGCCCCTCGTGGCGCAGGCGGGAGGCCACGGAATCGGCGAGGATGGCGATGCCGCTGCGAACCTGCTCCCGGGTGGTCAGATTTTGCGGAAAGGTGGTTCCGTTTCCAACGGATTTTACAGGCTCGGCGTCATAGCGGGAGCGCACCGGGGCGGCGTCCAGTCCATTGGCAAATTCGTGAAGTTGTACGCCCATCTTGCCCATCAGGGTTTCCAGCATATCCGCTTTGCACGCCGCCAACTGGCCGATGGTGGCGATGCCGTATTGGCGCAGCAACTTGCGTGCCGCGCCGCCTACGTACAGCAGATCGCCCACCGGCAGCGGCCAGATCAGGTCTTGCCAGTTTTCCCGGGAGATGAGGGTGGTGGCGTCCGGCTTTTTATAGTCGCTGCCCAACTTGGCAAAGACCTTGTTGAAACTGACACCGATGGATAGGGTAAGTCCCAGTTCATCCCGCACTCTGCGGCGCAGGGTGTCGGCCAGAGCGCAGGCGTCGCCGCCGAAGAGATGGAGCGTGTGGGTCACATCCAGCCAACTTTCGTCAATGCCGAAGGGCTCTACCAGATCGGTGTATTCGTCGTAAATGGCGTTGACCTTTTGGGAGTATTCCCGGTACAGATCGTGGTGCGGCGGCAGCAGCACCAGATCCGGGCATTTTTTCTTCGCCTGCCAGATGGTTTCT
Organism: Oscillospiraceae bacterium; assembly: GCA_015068335.1. GTDB lineage: Bacteria > Bacillota > Clostridia > Oscillospirales > Oscillospiraceae > Oscillibacter. The sequence goes on from SVKT01000031.1 coordinate 11,162, forward strand.
GCTGTCTGCACGCCAAAACGCTTGGCAGGCTCGTTTTTGGCAAGGATGATGCCGTGGCGGGAGGTGGGGTCGCCGCAGACAGCCACGGGAACATCCCGCAGTTCGGGATGGCTCAGCAGTTCTACGGATGCATAAAAGCAGTTCAGATCACAGTGCAGAATGATGCGGTCCACAGCGGCGCCTCCTTTCCAAAGATGGCTCTATCATACCACGCAGGAGGGGATTTGAAAAGAGAAAAGCGGCTCGCCGGTGCGAGCCGCTTTTTGGAAACGGGAGGATCAGATGATGCCCCAGAGTACCAGCGCCAGGGTGACAAAGGTGGCCAGCAGGGCAAAGGAGAACAGCAGGAAGCCCGCATTCAACTTTTTACGCTGTACGGCGCCCACGGGCACGCCGTTGAGGGTGACGGAGGGATCCGCCTGCTTTGCGCTGCGGGATTCGGGAGCCAGACGCGCCTTGCGCAGCGCGGTGACCACTGGCTTGTAGATCAGCAGTACCAGAGCCATATTCAATCCGCCCTTGACCAGATTGAAAGGCAGGAAGACAGTAGGCAGCATCGCGGCGACCACATCCCGGGGAACCTTCTGATAAATGGGGGTGATGAGATAGTTCCACAGCAGCATAACGACAACCAGAACCGCCACAGCCGCAGAGAGAGCCGCGACAGCACCCTTGCGGGTGTGACGGCGCTTGTAGATGAAACTGGCGGTGCAGCAGAAAGAAGCGGTGGAGATCACATTCATCAAACAGCCGATGGGGCCGGTGTCGCTGTAAGTAAACATTTCTACCACAGCCACCACGATGGAGATGATGGCGGCGGCCAGAGGGCCGTAGATAAATCCGCCGATGCAGATGATGGTGTCTTTCAGGTCCATTTGCAGGAAGCCGCTGACCTGCGGCAGCGCCTTACTCAGCAGCATCACCACGTATGCCAGCGCTGTCAGCATAGCCATAGACACCCAGGTGCGGAAATCAATGCGGGAAGAACGGGACATAAAAAATACACTCCTTTATTCGTTTGAAAACACCCTGGACTTTGACTTCTCCAAGGTGAACAAACGACAAAGGAGCGCGCCGAACGGCACGGTCTTGGCCGTACTCATCTTCTTCCATCCAGACTATACTGTTGGTTTCGGAGTTGCACCGAATCAGCGGACACGTTGCCGTGTCCGGTCGCGGACTATACCGCCAGTGGGGAATTACACCCCGCCCTGAAGACAAAGTATGCAGTTGTTTTCTGATCGTATTATATGCCGCTGCCGGGAAAAAAGCAACGTTTTTTTGCGCGCTTGCACCGGATCGATGTCAGAAGAAGGAGGCAAAGGGGCGAAAAAGGGGGGAACGCTGCCTGTAATATGTACAGTGGTTGCACTTTACAGATGATGGGCGGCGGAACGGCGAAAATAAGGGTGGACAAAACCAAACAAATGTTCTATAATGTGATTGCGAAGGGGGGTGCTGCGATGCGGGCACGACAGGAATCCTGTTGTTTTACCGGGCACAGAGCGGCAAAGTTGCCGTGGAAATATGACGAGAGCGACCTGCGGTGTCTGGCGCTGAAACGCCGGATAATGGATGCCGTGGAACTGGCATACGAGCAGGGATACCGCCATTTCCTGTGCGGTATGGCCCAGGGCTGCGACCTCTATTTTTGCGAGTGCGTACTGGCGCTGCGGGAGCGGTGTCCCGATGTGACGTTGGAGGCGGCGATCCCCTGTCCCACCCAGGCGGAGACCTGGCCGGCAGTCCAGCGGGAGCGGTACCAAAAGTTAGTGTCGGCCTGCGATTTTGAGACATTGGTTTCTGCCGCCTATTCTGCCTCCTGTATGCAGCGGCGCGATCGCTATATGGTGGATCACGCCTCGCTGCTGATCGCGGCCTTTGACGGCAGCAGCGGCGGAACGCGGTACACGGTGGAGTATGCCCTGAAACGCGGCGTGAGCATCGTAGATATTCCAATCCTATGAGAGCGATGAACTGTAAAGGGGTTTCGCCATACAAGAGTTGCCATCAAACGAATCAGAAGAAAAAACGGACCGCCGAAGCGGTCCGTTTTTATGCCTGGAAATTAGTAGCAGGCGCGATAGATGCCCTCAATGTCTTCCAACTCGAAGGGAGCGTAGGCATTGGTCATCAGGCGCTGCTGGTTGGCCTCAACAGACAGGGGGAAGGTCTTGAAGTCGGCCTCGGTGAAGCCGCAGTCGTGCAGAGGACGCAGGGGCAGGATGCGCTGCAACAGAGCGTTCATCTCGGGGATGGCGTTCTCGACTTCGCAGCCCAGGATCTCGGCGACCATCTTCTTGAACTTCATAATCTCGCCGGTGGGGTTCTTGGCGTCATAGTAGTTCATAATGGCGCCGAACAGCATATAGTTGGACTCGCCGTGAGGCACGTGATAGGTGCCGCCGAGGGGGAAACTCATAGCGTGGACGGGGCCGCAGCCGGCTTTCAGGAAGGCGATGCCGGCATAGAAGGAAGCGGTCACGAATTCCAGCATATACTCGAAGCGAGCCTCGGGACCCTTCTCGTCGATCAGTTTGAAGCCTTTCAGGATCATATCCATAGCCTTCTCGCTGAACAGTTCGGAGGTGATGGTCTTGCGGCAGGGGCTCAGGAAGGACTCGGTGGCGTGCACCAGAGCGTCGATGGCGGAGCAGGCGAAGGGCTTGTAGGGCAGGGTGCGCAGCATGTCGGGAACCAGGCACACCTTGTTGGGGATGATGTCGTC
>SVKT01000032.1 GCA_015068335.1 Oscillospiraceae bacterium
GCGATGAACATCAGGATGTTGCACAGGATGGAGAGGATGAAAATGGAGAGCAGGTCGTCATTCAGTTTGGCCTGGCACAGGGCCTCCGCCTTCTCGGCGATGCCGGCGATGCGGGTGGCGCGGACGGCATAGCCCACCAGTCCCGTGCCCACCAGATTGCCCAGCCACACCGACAGCACGAAGCCGGTATAGGGCAGGGGCTGCTCAAACACGTAGCCCACCTTGCCGGTGAACAGGTTGAAGCCGAAGGTGCAGATGGTGAACAGGCCCAGACAGAACAGCAGCGCGCCGGTCACCTTGTTCTCGCAGGACAAAAACACCGTGCCGCCGATGCCGATGCAGGCGCCGCCCAGCACCGAATAGAGAAATGATACCACTTTCTTCATAGTTCCTTACTCCTCTTATCAGATTCCGTTGACGACCCGGTCGGGGCGCTGCCCGGCCATCAGCCGTTCCAGGTTTTCAAACAGCATCCGGTACACATTCCGGAAGGATGACAGCGTCAGCCCGCCCTGATGGGGGCAGAGCAGCACTCTGTCCGGACAGTCCTTTGCCAGTTCCACCAGCGGGTGGTCCGGCGGCACCGGCTCCGGTACGTAGGCGTCCAGCGCCGCGCCGGCCAACTGTCCGCTGCGGATGGCCGCGCACAGGGCCGCATCGTCCACCACGGCGCCCCGGGCGGTATTGACCAGGAAACTCCCCGGCTTCATACGGGCAAGAAAGGCTTCGTTCACCAGACCTGCGCTCTCCGCTGTGGCGGGCAGGTGCAGGCTGACGATGTCGCACTCCTCCGCCAGACGTTCCAGAGGCAGGTACTCCGCGCCGCAGGCGGCTTCCGTTTCGCCGCTGCGCCGGTGCCGGGCATAGTAGACCACGCGGCTGCCGTTGGCGCGCAGGCGCCGTGCCGTGGCCTGCCCGATGGCGCCAAAGCCCACCAGACCCACCGTCACGTCGCTCAGGTCCCGGGGCACATCGCCTTCCAGCGTCATAACCGCCTCGCCCTGCCGTCCGTCAAGCACCATACGGTGCCCCCAGAGGGTGCGGTGCAGCAGGAGGGACATCATCATCACCGCCTGCTCCGCCACGGCTTCCGCGTTGCAGCCCGCGTTGTTGCAGACGTAGATGCCCCGCCGGGCGGCGGCGTCCAGGTCGATGCGGTCGAAGCCCACGCCCTCGCTGTGGATCAGTTTGAGGTTGGGCATCCGCGCCATCAGGCTCTCCCGCACCCACGTTACCGGCGTGACGAACAGGGCGTCCGCATCCGCGCCGGCAGCCAGCCAGGCCTCCTCGCTTTCTTCGCGGCCGCAGAACACCAGTTCCGCCGCACGGTATGCGGCAGACGTTCTGGGCGCAAAGCGCTCATACCGCCCCTGATGGCTCAAAACCAATACTTTCACGGCCACGCTCCTCTCTTTTTCCCGCCCCGGCACGCCGGACGTTCTCCGGCGGGGCGGAAACAGTGCTGTCAGTATATCATTTTTCGACCGCTTTCGCAATCGGCAATTCCGGGCTTCGACAGAAAAAAACAAATCCTTTTTCTGTTTCCCTTGCAAATCGTCAAATTCTTTGCTATACTGTTTGGGGTATGTGGATAAATGGGTCCATTATGCCCTTTCCCTTTGATGAAACCTGCTTTTGGAGGTCAATATATGGCAAAAAACACAAATAAGAAGGCCAAGCCTTCCAGTTGGGACGCCCCTATGACCGGCGCTATGAAATTCTTCCTGGCCGGCGGCGTGGCGGAACTTTATATGCTGATCATCCGCAACAATTACGTGGAAGGCTCCATTATGCAGCGGATCCACTGGTACCAGACCTACCTGCCCATCCTGGCCGGCATCGGCGGCGGCGTGCTGCTGCTGGGCGCCATCCTGACTCTGCTGTGGCGGCAGGATAAGAAAAAGCGCACCACCGGTCTGGTCGTGCTGGGTGCCGGCGCGGCGTTTGCCCTGCTGAGCCTGATCGGCATCTGGAACTACGATATGGTCGTTCCCGTGACCCTGCTGATCCCCGGCGTAATGGTGCTGGGCATCCTCTGGAACCTGTACGACCGTGAATGCGCGCTGGCTCTCACCATCCTGGGCGTCACGCTGGCGGCGCTGCTGGTGTGCCGGCAGAGAATGGACCACCTGACCTACGGCACGCTGCTGAAAGTGGCTGTGGCGGTCTACATCGTGGTGCTGGCTGCTGTGGCGCTTCTGGCAAAGACCGGCAAACTGCACCGCCTGATCCCCGCCCGGGCCGATCTGAACCCCGTGTATCTGGCCTGCGGCCTGTCCGTGATCGCTCTGGCCACGCTGTTTTTCAGCGCCACCGTCGCCTACTATGCGATGTGGGTGCTGGCCGCCGTGGTCTTCGCGCTGGTGGTTTACTACACCGTCAAGCAACTTTGATCCCAAACCAAACGCTCTCTGCCCCCGGGCAGGGAGCGTTTTTCCGTGCAGAACAAAAACCGCCCGCAGGAGTTTCCTGCGGGCGGTCCTTCTTTTGTGTGCTTACAGGCCAAAAGCGCTCAGATCCAGGCCGCCGGTCACGCCGGACATTCCCTTCTCCATCGCGTCGCCTGCCTGACGCAGCGCCTCGTTGACGGCGGAAACCACCAGATCCTGCAACATTTCCACGTCCTCGGGATCCACGGCCTCGGGCTTGATGGTGACGGACAGTACTTCCTTCTTGCCGTTCACCTTCGCCTCCACAACGCCGCCGCCCACGCTGGCGGTGAACTCCTGCGCCTCAATGGTCTCCTGGGTGGCGTTCATCTGCTCCTGCATTGCGGCGATCTTCTGCTGCAACTCCATCTGGCGCTGCGCGCCGGAAACCTTGCCGTTGGTAAATCCACGGCGTGCACTGTAACCCATATCCTTCTTCTCCTTCGGTCATTTGATTTCAATATTATCGAACTGACTGCCGAATTTCAGCAGATTTTCCAGATTCTTCTCGGGGGGCGCCTGCTGCACCTCTCCCACGCGGAAGGTCAGCCGCACAGCCATCCCGGCGGCGCTTGCCGCTTCTTCCGCCAGCGCGCCGCGCACCCGGTCGTTGTCCAGCCGGCCCAGCGTCATATCATCCGGGGCGGAAACGGTGAGCAAATCGCCTTCCAGCGCGCCGCTGCACATATCCAGAAAGGCCCGGTACATCGGCGGGAGCCGACCCTTGCAGCGCTCCGCCAGCGTCTTCCACCAGTCGCCGCCCATCACAGGCGCGGCCGTTACAGGCGCCGGGGCAGGTGTCTTCACGGGTTTCGGGGCGGGCTCTTTCGCAGGTTCCGGCTCGGGCACCTTCACAGGCGTCGGCTCGGCGGGGATGTCAAACACCCGCTCGCCCCGTTCCTCCGGGATGGGAGGTTCCTCCGGCAGAGGCGGCTCGTCCCAGGGGGGGCGGTCCTCCGCGGCGGCGGGTTTCTTCGCTATCCTTTCCGCAGCAGGTTCAGGTGCAGGCGCTTTGGCGGCGGCAACGCTCTGTGCCACCGCGGCGCGGATCACCTGTCCGCCCGCAAGGGTTTCTTCCAGCCGGGTGAGCCGCGCTTCCAGCGCCGTCAGGTCGCCGGAGAGGCTCTCGTCGCACAGGCGGAGGATGCAAAGTTCGGCGTCGGTGCGCCGGTTGACGCTGGCGTACAGTTGCGCCGTGGTCTTTTGCAGCGTGGAGGCCAGATGCAGCAGGCGGCTGCTTGCCGTATCCTTTCCCAGACGGTCCAGGGTGGCGTCGTCATAGCCGCCGGACAGCAGCGCAGCGCCGCCCTCCGGAGCCGTCCGGCGCAGCAGCAGGTCACGCACCAGAGTGCTCAACTCGCCCAGCACCGCGCCCACGTCCTTGCCGCCGGTATAGAGACTGTGCAGCAGCAGCAGCGCCGCGGAGGCGTCCCGCTGCAAGATTCGCTCCAAAAGTTGCGCCGTTTGCAGATTACCCGCAAGACCCAGCACGTCCAGCACCGCCGCACCGTCCACCCGTCCGCCGTTTCCGGCGCACTGGTCCAGCAGGGACAGTCCGTCGCGCAATGCGCCGTCCGCCAGGCGGGAGAGCAGTTCCGCGCCGTCCGCCGTCAATTCGATGCCCTCCTGCCGTGCCACATAGGTGAGGCGGGCGGCAATTTCCGCAGGCAGGATGCGCTTGAAGGAATACCGCTGGCAGCGGGAGAGGATGGTGGCCGGGACTTTATGCAGTTCCGTGGTGGCCAGAATGAACATCAGATGGGCGGGGGGCTCCTCCAAAATCTTCAACAGGGCGTTGAAGGCCGGGGTGGAGAGCATATGGACCTCGTCCACGATGTAGACGCGCTTTTTCACATAGGCGGGAGAGTAGATGGCCTCGTCACGCAGGGCGCGGACGTGGTCCACGCCGTTGTTGGAGGCGGCGTCCAGTTCCACCACGTCCAGAAAACTGCCGCTCTCGATGCCCACACAACTGGGGCATTTGCAGCAGGGGTCGCCGTTCACGCTCTGTTCGCAGTTGACCGCCTTGGCCAGGATCTTGGCGCAGGTGGTCTTGCCGGTGCCCCGGGTGCCCGTGAACAGATAGGCGTGGGAGGTGCGGCCTTCCGCCACCTGCTTTTGCAGGGTCTCCGTGATGTGGCCCTGACCGATGACGTCGGAAAAAACCTTGGGCCGCCACTTGCGATACAACGCCTGATACATAGAACACCTCCCGAAAAAGAATAAAAGTCCTCCGTATGCAGCTGCGGACCCGGCACCCTCGCGGCACATAGAACATCCCGTTTAATGCTGCTCGGTTCCCCGCCTGACATGATTCGCGGGCATCCATTGCGCGAGACCGGCTCCGCAGCTGCACGCGGAGGACTTTATGATTGGCTTATTTATTTTACTATACTCTTTCCAAATAAGCAACTGAAATTTTTGGTTTTCAAAAAACAGACTTTACAAGGGTGATTTTTATGATATAATACTTAATGCTGTTACGAAACGGCACACGGGGGCGTAGCTCAGCTGGGAGAGCGTACGGTTCGCATCCGTAAGGTCGAGAGTTCGATCCTCTTCGTCTCCACCACGCCGGGGCAAAGGTGACTTTGCCCCGGTGCTTTTTTATGTTCCCCAAACGGAGCATATAACGATCCATACACACCGCACAGCAAAAGAAGCACCCGCAGGGGCAATGTTGTTCGGATAGCCCTTGACTAAGAAAATAACCCTCTGCTGATTTTGAATCTCAAACCAGCAGAGGGTTCCTTTTTTGCAATCATCTATTCCTTAATCCACCTCAAGAGGGAAAAGATTTCCGGCATCATCGATTCCAAGTGGAGCAGCACAACGTTCTAACCACTCTTTGGTTGTAAGTTCAAAAATGGGCGGTAAATTATATGTACGCTCAAACTGAACGATCGCTTTTTCGAGCAAGTTGGTTTCTAAGGAAACCGAGGATTCTTTTATGATTTTCCACAGGTTTGTTTCTTCTGGCAAATGAATTAAAAAGATGGCCATCTTCCCACCAATGGAATGTGTACCCAGGACTTTGTATATAGCATCGCGCTTTGCAACGCAAAGTCCCCAGTTGGTATCTTTATCAAATTCTGCAAAATCTGCCATATGGTTGGAAAGAATGAAATATCTGTGCGAAGTTACCATACCACCAATTTTATAACTTACATCGGTATATCCGGGTTCGCGGATTACAAGACCAGGGATATATTTTTCAGCACAATCTTCATCCAGGTTTGTGTCGCGAACAAACGGGATAAGTTTTGCAAATGTTGCATTAAACGCCTGCTCGATTTCCTTTATGCGTTCAGATGAGAGATTGTTTTTCATAGTGTTTCCTCCCTAAATAGCATCTAATAACATAATCATAACACGGGGCTGGGCGTTTTTTCAGCCCATATGATTTTCTACAAATGTTTGATTAGATTTGAGTAAAGTTTTGCTCAGGGCTGTTTTCTCCAAACATTCTAACACTTTTTGTTGCTGTGCGGAAAACATTTTCCGAGAACCCTTACAGAAATGCCCTAAAACCAAAGAAAAAGACAGTCTGCTGCAAAATTCTTTTCTACAATGAGCAAATTTTCTCGAGAAAAGTTTCTTCGCTGTCGAAAAGTTTGCTCGCTTTAAGTACACTAAAATGAGAAATTCTGTTAACCGAACACATTGTAGGACGCAAAAGAGGAAGAGGACGCAAACCGAACAGTTCGCGTCCTCTTCCGTGCAGCATTGCCCGCAGGGGTGCTTCTTTTCGCGTGTTCAGGCCAGTTCCGCCTGACCGGTATACAGTTGATAGTACCGGCCCCGCTGTTCCAGCAGTTCGTTGTGGTCGCCGCGCTCGATGATCTCGCCGGCTTCCAGCACCATAATGGCCTTGGCGTTGCGGACGGTGGAGAGGCGATGGGCGATGACGAACACGGTGCGATCGGACATAATACGGTCCATACCCTGCTCGATGAGTTTTTCCGTGCGGGTGTCGATGGAGGAGGTGGCCTCATCCAAAATCAGCACCGGGGGATCGGCGCAGGCGGCGCGGGCGATGTTCAGCAACTGCCGCTCGCCCTGGCTCAAACTGCCGCCGTTGCCGGAAAGCACCGTCTGATACCCGTCGGGCAGGTGGCGGATGAAGGCGTCTGCGCCGGCGAGCCGGGCTGCCTGCTCCACCTCCTCGTCGGTGGCCTCCGGGCGACCGTAGCGGATGTTGTCCGCCACCGTGCCGGTAAAGAGGTTGGTGTCCTGCAACACCATACCCAGCGACCGCCGCAGGGACTCCTTGGCGATGTCCCGGACGTCGATGCCGTCGTAGGTGATGGTGCCGCTCTGGATCTCATAGAACCGGTTGATGAGGTTGGTGATGGTGGTCTTGCCCGCGCCGGTGGAGCCCACAAAGGCGATCTTCTGGCCGGGCTTGGCGTACAGGGAGATGTCGTTGAGCACCACTTTTTCCTCGTTGTAGCCAAAGACCACGTGCTCAAAGCGCACGTCGCCCCGCAGGGGCACCAGTTCGCCGTCGGGCTTCTTCCACGCCCACAGGGCGCCGTCCGCCGCCGTTTCCGCCAGGGCGCCGTCTGCGTCCCGGCCGGCGCGCACCAGGGTGACCTTACCCTCGTCCACTTCGGAGGGGGCGTCCATAATCTCAAAGATGCGCTCGGCGCCGGCCACGGCGGAGAGGATCACGTTCACCTGCTGGGAGATCTGGTTGATGGGCTGGCTCACCTGTCTGGAATATTGCAGGAAGGCCGCCAGATCGCCCAGCCAGAATGCGCCGGTCCGGATGGCATACACCGCGCCCAGACAGCAGGTCAGGGCGTAGTTCAGGTAACTCAGATTGCCCATAATGGGCATCATAATGCCGCTGAAAATCTGGGCCCGGGTAGCCGCCTTGCGGTAGGCCTCGTTGCGCGCATTGAAGCCGTCCTCGGCGATGTTCTCGTGGTTGAAGACCTTGATGACCTTCTGGCCCTCGATCATTTCCTCGATATAGCCGTTGACCTCGCCCACCGCCTTCTGCTGGCTCACGAAACCCTGCCGGCTGCGGCTGCCCACAAACTTCACCACTTGCAGCATCACAAACAGCATCGCAAAGGTGATGAGGGTCAGGGTGGGGCTGAGCACCAGCATCATCACGATGGTGCCGGTGAAGTTCAGCGTGCAGGAGATGAGACTGCCGAAACTGTTGTTCAGCGCCTCGGACACGGTCTCGATGTCGTTGGTATAGCGGCTCATCAGTTCGCCGTGGGTATGGCTGTCAAAATACCGCAGGGGCAGGGTCTGCATCTTGGCGAACAGATCCTCCCGGATCTTGGCCACCGTGGTCTGGGACACCCGCACCATAATGCGGGCATAGCCGTAAGAGCAGGCCGCGCCGGTGACATAGAGCAGCGCCATCAGGCACAGCATTCTGGCAAGGCCGGGGAAATCGCCGGGCAGGATATAATCGTTGATCAGGGGTTTGAGCATATAGGAGCCCGCCACCGTGCAGAAGGAACTGACCACCAGCATACAGACCACCAGGATCAGCAGTTTTTTGTAGCAGGCCAGATACTGCATCAGTTTGGCCAGCGTGCCCCGCAGATTTTTGGGCTTGCGGAAGCCGTGTCTGGCAGAGCCTCCGCCGCCGGGCCCTCTGTGGGGAGGGCCGCCGGGAGGGGGGCCGCCGGGCCGCTTATTCATTTCAGCCATCCAGACTCACCCCTTCCTGCTGGGATCGATAGACATCCTGATAGATGTCGCAGGTCTGCATCAGTTCCTCGTGGGTCCCCTGGGCCGCGATACGGCCGCCGTCCATCACCAGGATCAGGTCCGCCTCCCGCACGGAGGCCACACGCTGGGCGATGATGAGTTTGGTGGTGTCCTTCAACTCGTTGGCGAAGGCGCGGCGGATCTTGGCGTCGGTGGCGGTGTCCACGGCGCTGGTGGAGTCGTCCAGGATCAGCACCTTGGGCTGCTTCAAAATGGCGCGGGCAATACACAGGCGCTGCTTCTGGCCGCCGGACACATTCACGCCGCCCTGCCCCAGATCGTAATCCAGACCGCCGGGCATTTTTTCGATAAACTCGTCGGCGCAGGCGGCGCGGCAGGCGGCCCACAACTGCTCCTCCGTGGCGTTGGGGTCACCCCAGAGCAGGTTCTCCCGGATGGTGCCGGAGAACAGGGTGTTCTTTTGCAGCACCACGGAAACGGCGTCCCGCAGGCGGCGCATCGTATACTCGCCCACCGGCCGGCCGCCCACGGACACCGTGCCCTCACCCGCCTCGTACAGGCGGGGAATCAGTGACACCAGCGTGGTCTTGCCGCTGCCGGTGCCGCCCAGAACGCCAACGGTCTGGCCGGAGCGGATGTGCAGATCCACATCCCGCAGCACCCATTCCGCGCTCTTGTCACTGTACTTGAAGGAAACGTTTTCAAAATCGATGCTGCCGTCCTCCACCACGGCGTCGGGCTGCGCACCGTCGTCCGTAATGGCAGGCGCTTCCTCCAACACCTCCGCGATGCGCTTGCCGCAGGCCACGGAGCGGGTCATCATCATAAACATCATAGACACCATCATCAGCGACACCATAATCTGCATAATGTAGGTGAAATAGGCCATCAGGTCGCCGGCTTCCAGCGTCCCGGTATGCACCAGTCCGCCGCCGATCCACATCACGGCGATCAGCGTAGCGTTGACGATGAGCATCATAATGGGCATATTGATGACCACCATACCGAAGGCGCTCTCGGCGGTGGCTTTCAGGTCACGGCTGCGGCGGGCAAATTTCTCCGATTCCTCCTCCGCCTTGACAAAGGACTTCACCACCCGGATGCCGGCCAGATTCTCCTGCACCACCAGATTCAGTGCGTCCGTTTTCTCCTGCAAGGAGCGGAACATCGGACTGGTTTTGATGAGGATGGTGCCCACGCAGACCGCCAGCACCGGCATCGCCACCAGAAACACGCTGGAAAGTTGCAGACTGATGCGGATGGACAGGATCAGCGCGGAGATCATCATCACCGGGGCGCGCACCAGCAGGCGCATTCCCATCGTCAGGGCCATCTGCATACTGTGGGCGTCGCCGGTCAGGCGGGTGATGAGGGACGCGGTGGAAAACCGCTCGATGTTGGAAAAGGCAAAGCCCTGAATGTGGGCATACTGGGCCCGGCGCAGGTTGGCGCCGAAGTTCTGTCCCGCGATGGAGGAGAAGATGGCAGAGCCGACGCCCAGCGCCAGAGAGATCAGCGCCATCACCACCATTTTCAGTCCGTTGGCGAGGATGTACGCCTCATCTCCCGTCTTGATGCCGATGTTCACGATGTCGCTCATCACCAGCGGGATCAGCAGTTCGAAAATCGCCTCTCCGGCGGCACACAGCACGCCGGCGGCGATCCAGCCCGTGTACGGCCGGGCATAGGGCCATATCTTTTTGATCATAGGCACGTCCTTTCAGGAAAATCAAATTTCTTCAACGCTCCAATACTACCACATCCGCGGCGGCGCGGTCAACGGGCTGTATCCGAGGATTTTGAATATTTTGTGAACAAATGCCGCGGTTTTTGCGGGGTTGTAAACAAATTGTGAAGGATTCCCCCAACTTGTTGACTTTCGGATATTCCAAAGATATGATAGACCCATCAAGAGCACACTTGATGAGTCTTTATTGTTTCACCCTCTCTCCTTTCTCTATTTTATATCATACGGCGCGGCGGGCAGTTCTTCGGGACTGCCCGCTTTGCTGTTGTTCGCCGCGGCGGCACTTCCCCGCCTCCGGGGCTGCGCGCCCGCCGTCCGCCGGGGTGTGAACGCGCCCCCCTGAACGTGGCACCCGGGCGCAAACGCGGAGCCCCGGGGCGTGAACGCAGAACCGGGGGGGGCGGGGACACGTCCGTCCGGGCGGCACAAAAAAGGAGAGCCATTCGCCGGACGGCACAAAAAAGGGGGGCGCGGCCAAGGCCGCGCCCCCCTGTGGGTTTCCGGTTGTCTTATTCCGCGTCCCGCAGGCTGGCGGGATAGAGCCCTGCGGCGTGGAGTTTTTTCAGTTCCTCCGCCACGGTGGGGCGGTCCTCCTGATAGGTCATACCGAACCAGCGGTCGGTGGAGGTGAGCACGGCCACTTCCAGTTTGCCCTGGCGCATCTGCTGGTCCACCATCACCGGCAGCAGGCACTCGGCCTTGATGTTGTCGCCGGCCTCGTTGCGCAGGAAGTCCTCGAAATAGGCTTTCAGCGCGGGGAAGATATCCGGCCCGAAGCCCCAGAAGTTCATAGACACCACGGTGTCCGGCGCAAGGTCGCGCTCCTCCGCCAGATCCCGCAGAGAGCCGTCGGGATAGAGTTGGATCTTCAACGCCTCGCGCACGGTGACCAGTTTGCCGTCCTCCACGGTGCACACGCCCCGGGAGACCGTACCGTGGAGGCTGGCGGTGTTTTTCAGCAGATAGCCCACCATCGCCGCCTTGCCGCCCGCGGGCAGCGCCACCAGCGCGTCGTACATCGTGCGGTAGGCGTCGATGCCGTAGTAGTCGTCGGCGTTGATGACGCAGCAGGGGCCGTCCACCTTGTCCGCCGCGCACAGCAGCGCGTGGACGGTGCCGAAGGGCTTCGTCCGTTCCGCCGGGATCTGGTAGAACTCGGGCACGGAGGAGAAGTCCTGGAAGGCATAGGCCACCTCCACGCTGCTTCCGTCCTTTGCGATCTTTTTGCGCAGATAGCCGCCGCAGATGCGCTCCATCATCTCCTCCATCTCCGGCTTGATGATGAACACGATGCGGTTGAAGCCGGCGCGGATGGCGTCGTGGATGGAGTATTCCATCAGGATCTCCCGGTTGGGGCCGATGCCGTCCACCTGCTTGCTGCCGCCGTAGCGGGAGCCCATACCTGCCGCCATAATGACCAGCGAAACTTTCATAACTTTCCCTCCGTTTGTTGCGTTTGGGCTGGATTGTTAATTTCAGGATACCGCACTTGTGTCTTTTTTGCAACCTCTCTTGACTTTTTTCCGCATCCGGCTATAATACGAAAATGATTCTCATTTTCAATTTGGAGGCTGTTCTATGGCATACAGCACAAAACAGTATCACGCCGTGCTCGGCGCGCTGGAAGCCGACCCCCACGCGGCGATGACCGCCGCGGAACTGGCGGAGGCGCTGCGCCGCAGCGGCTGTCCGGTGGGGCTTGCCACCATTTACCGCCAGTTGGAAAAACTGGAAAGCGCCGGCTGCATCCACAAGATCCCCACGGAGGAGGGCGCGCTGTACCAGTACTGCCCCCACCAGGGCGGGGAGCACGACTGCTTTCTCCTGCGCTGCGAATGTTGCAGCCGCATCGTCCATCTGGACTGCGGCCATCTGGAAGAACTGTGCCGGCATCTGGAACACACCCACCGCTTCCGCATCGACCCCCGCAGAACGGTGCTGACGGGGCGCTGCGACCGCTGCGCAGGAAAGGAGGCCGCCTGTGACTGAACTCATTACCTGCCGGGACGTCTCTCTGGGCTATGAAGGCCAGAGCGTGCTGGAACATCTGGATCTGACCATCCACGCCGGGGACTACCTCTGCATCGTGGGCGACAACGGCTCCGGCAAGTCCACCCTGCTGCGGGGTCTGCTGGGTCTGCTCTCTCCCCTCTCCGGCACCATCGAGCGGGCGGCGGAACTGCAAAATGGCGCCGTGGGCTATCTGCCCCAGCAGACCAAAGCCCAGCGGGACTTCCCCGCCACGGTGATGGAAGTGGTTCTCTCCGGCTGCCTGAACCGCAAGGGGCTGCGCATTTTCTACTCCGCCGCGGAGAAGTCCGCCGCGCTGATGAATCTGGGCAAGTTGGGCATTCTGGAACTGAAAGACAAAAGTTACCGCGACCTCTCCGGCGGTCAGCAGCAGCGGGTGCTGCTGGCCCGGGCGTTGTGCGCCGCCGACCGGCTGCTGATCCTGGACGAGCCCATCACCGGCCTTGACCCCGCCGCCGCCCAGGACCTTTACAAGACCCTGGCCTACCTCAACGAAAAAGAGGGGATGGCCATCGTTATGGTGACCCACGACCTGAAAGCCGCCCTGCGCAGCGCCCGCACCGTGCTGCACATCGGGCACCGGGGCACGTTCCTCGGCTCTGTGGAAGACTACCTGGCCTCCCCCCAGGGCCGGCGGTTCAAGGAGGAAGACGTATGAGTATCTGGCAGATGTTCTCCTTCCCCTTTATGCAGCGGGCGCTGATCGCCGGCGTGCTGGTGAGCCTGTGCGCGGCGCTGCTGGGCGTGTCGCTGGTGCTCAAACGCTACTCTATGATCGGCGACGGTCTTTCCCACGTGTCCTTCGGCGCGCTGGCCATCGCCGTGGCGCTGGGCGTGACGCCCCTGTGGTTCTCCATCCCCGTGGTGACGGTGGCGGCCTTTCTGCTGCTGCGGGTGGCGGACAACCCCCGCTGGAATTCCGACGCCGCCATCGCCGCGATGAGCGCCTCGTCCCTTGCCATCGGCATTCTGGTCATCTCCCGCACCACCGGTATGACCACCGATGTGGACAACTATATGTTCGGCAGCGTGCTGGCGATGAGCCGCGCGGACGTGCTGCTCTCCGCGGCGCTGTGCGCTGCGGTGCTGGTGCTGTTTGTCGTGTTTTACCACAAACTGTTCGCCGTGACCTTTGACGAGAGTTTCTCCCGGGCCACCGGAGTGAAGGTGAACCGCTACAACTCCCTGCTGGCGGTGCTGACCGCCCTGACCATCGTGCTGGGGATGCGGATGATGGGCGCAATGCTCATCTCCTCCCTGGTCATCTTCCCCGCCCTGACGGCGATGCGCCTGCTGCGCAGTTTCCGGGGCGTGGTGGTCTGCGCCGCGGCGGTGTCCGTGACCTGCTTCTGCGCGGGTCTGACGGTCTCCTTCGCCTGCTCCACGCCCGTGGGCGCCACGGTGGTGGCGGCGAATCTGGCGGTGTTTCTCCTCTCCTGCTGTGCAGGACTGCTGCGCAGAGGCGGCAGAGCATAACGGTCAAAAAAGCGGCTTTGTGTCCGGCGGGACCCCCCGTTTCGGCACAAAGCCGCTTATTTTCCATACTTATTTGAATTAAAATCGCAAAAAAGCCTTGCACTTATGATTAATCTGTGATATGTTGCATATGTTAGAGAGTGTAAACTGCGGAGTGGGCCCGATGGTCCGCTCTTTTTGTTGGTCATTTTTGGCTGCTTAAACTTTGTAATATTGTCGGAGGAGGTCGTTTTTTCGATGAAAAAAATCACGGAACTCACCGCCGAACTGGCTGCTCCCGCCATCGCCGAGCAGGGCTGCACCCTGTGGGATGTGGAGTATGTGAAGGAGGCGGGCACCTGGTATCTGCGCGTGCTGCTGGACAAGGAGGGCGGCGTGGACATTCTGGACTGCGAGGCCATCTCCCGCAAACTGGACGTCCTGCTGGACGAAGTCGACCCCATC
>SVKT01000033.1 GCA_015068335.1 Oscillospiraceae bacterium
GTGGCCGCCGGAAGCCGCCACGATGGCGCGCAGGAGTTTGGAGGCCAGACCGGTGGTGACGATGCAGCCGGCCACCACGCCTGCCATAGCGCAGGCGGCAGCCACGGTGATGGTTCCCTTGCCGCCGGCTTCCAGCGCGTCGATCACTTTGAAGATGGAGATGCCGTCCTCGCCGGATTCACGGTTCACAAGCGCGCGCAGGAAACCCCGGGCAACGCCCGTTCCCTTTTCCCGCTTATCCGTAACGGCATTGAGCAGGTTGCTGATGATGCCCACGATCACAGTGATCAGAATGGCGATGGCCGCAGAGGACTGCATCGTGCGCTTACCGGTGGACACCAGCCAGACCAGAATCACCAGCGGGGCCAGCAGATACAGTTTCTTGATCAGGTTTTTCAGTTTGGGCAGTTCGTCACGGCTCAAACCGCGCAGGCCCAGTTTCTTGGCTTCCAGATGGACGGCAATGTAGATGCCGGTGAAATACAGCACCGCAGGCAGCACCGCCAGCAGGGCGATCTTGGAATAAGGGATGCCGGTATACTCTGCCATCAGGAAAGCGGCAGCGCCCATAATGGGAGGCATAATCTGTCCGCCGGTAGAAGCCGCCGCCTCAACGGCGCCGGCAAACTCGCCCTTGTAACCGGTCTTCTTCATCATAGGAATGGTGACGGAACCGGTGGTCACGGTGTTGCCCACGGAGGAGCCGGACACCATACCGCACAGTGCGGAGGAAATGACCGCGACCTTGGCAGGGCCGCCGGCAGAGGCGCCGGCAACGGAGTTGGCCAGATTGATAAAGAAACCGGAGATGCCGGTGCGTTCCAGGAACGCGCCGAAGATGATGAACACCACGATGTACTTCTGGCAGGTGGCAATGGGCGTACCCATCACGCCGCTGACCGTGTAGAACAGGTCATAGAGCACCTTGCCCACACGCACATTGGCCAGCGCGTAGATCAGCAGCGCAGCCACAACGCACAGGATGGGCACGCCGACGCTGCGGCGGCACAGTTCCATCAGCGCCAGAATGCCGAGAACCGCCATACCCAGCATAACGAAGTTGCGGGAAATATAGGTGTAGTCCATCAGCAGGATCTTCTCTGCATTGGCGGCAAAGTAGAAAAAGGGCACACTGCCCAGAATCATAATGACGATATCGTACCAGGGCAGGTGGTTTTCCCGCACATTGCCCTTGCGGATGGGATAGTTCAGGTAACCGATGATGATGATAAAGCCCAGAAACAGGGTCAGGGGGATCTCCGCAATACCGCGGAACAGCAGGGTCATACACAGGCAGTACAGGGAAAATGCCACCATAACCAAACGGACGATCAGTTTGGGAACGCCGGTCCAGATGCGGGTGTTGGATTCACGGTCATACTTCTTCATAACCTCTTCCACATCCGCAGCAGTACCCACCTCGGCGGAGTCCGTCACCGGCGCTGTATACGCAGTTTCGGCAAGATCCTTTTTCTTCTTCAAAAAGGCCATAGGTTCCTCCTTTTAACGCTTTATTAACGGGGGTTGGAACGCAAGGAACTGCGGCGGGAGTTCCGCCGCAGTTCTTATGGTTGGTTTGATCCTTACTTGGTGGGGACGGTGAAGCCCTTCTCGGCGAAGTACTTGGCAGCGCCCTTGTGATAGGGAACGTCGGTAACGGAAGTGGCGAATTCCAGGCTCAGTTCGTTCTTCTTGTCGTGAGCCAGAGTGTCGATGCTGTCAAAGATACCGGAGACCACGTCATAGACGGCGTCCTCGGACACATCGTCGCGGGCGATGATGACGGCGCCCACAGCAACGGTGGTGGCGTCCTTTTCCAGGCCGTAACTCTCGGCAGCCTTGCCGGAGATCACGTTCTTGCTGTAATAGGGAGAAGCCTCGATCAACTTGGCGATGTGCTCGTCATCCAGTTCGACCAGATAGACGTCGCGGGTGGTGGCCAGAGAGGTGACGGCGTTGGTGGGAGCGCCGGAGACGATGAAGCCGGCGTCGATCTTGCCATCCTGCAAAGCCTCGGTGGAGTCACCGAAGGACTGATAGGTGGGGTTGATGTCGTCCAGAGTCATACCATAGGCAGCCAGCACGTCCACAGCGTTGAAGTACACGCCGGAGCCGGACTCGCCAACGGAAACGGTCTTGCCCTTCAAGTCGGCAACGCTCTTGATGGTGGGATCCAGCGTCACGATCTGGACCTGCTCCATATACAGAGCAGCCACGGTGGAGAAGCCGGTGATGGCGGTGGTGAACTGGCTGACGCCGTTGTAGGCGTAGGACATAACGTCAGACTGGACCAGACCCATCTGGGCGTCGCCCACGTCCATCAGTTCGATGTTGGCCTTGGAGCCCTTACCAACGATGGCGGTGACGGTGGAGTCGGTCTTGTCGCTGATCTGGCCGGCCAGAATGGTGCCGAAACCATAATAAGTACCGGTCTCACTGCCGGTGGTGAAAATCAGTTCCTTCTTGGCGCCGCAGCCGACCATCAGGGTAGCCATCGTCAGAACGACCAGCAGCAGAGATACAAACTTCTTCATTGCAGAATCCTCTTTTCCTAATTTAATGGAGTTACCTCACGGTGCATATTGTATCGCATCTCCTTTCATTTTTCAAGAGGGTTTTTCTTGATTTTGCGCTTTTTCTGCAAGTTTTTGAATCCCATCCTGCATTTTTTCTTGCTTTTTTGCAAGTTTTGGAACAATCCCCTGCATATCGGCGTTTTTCGCCCCGCCGCCTGCCCGTCCCGGCGAAAAAAGCGCCGCAGCAAATGCTGCGGCGCCCGGGTGCGAATAGGGGGATCTTTACTTGCGGGCCTTGGTGTCCACGACTTCTTTCAGCACGGCGGCGAAGGCGTCGAAACTCATCGCGCCCAGATCCTCGCCGCTGCGGTGGCGGGGAGACACGGTGCCGTTTTCCATATCGCGGTCGCCCACGACCACCATATAGGGGACCTTTTCCAACGTGGCCTCGCGGATCTTCTTGCCGATCTTCTCGTTGCGGTAGTCCACCTCAACGCGGAAGCCCATAGCCTCCAACGCCCTGGCCTTTTCGGCGCAGTAGTCGGCGGCGCGGTCGGTGACGGGCAGGAAGCGGACCTGTTCGGGGGCCATCCAGGTGGGCAGCGCGCCGGCGTAGGTCTCGATCAGGTAGGCCAGGGTGCGCTCGTAGCAGCCAAGAGACGTGCGGTGGATGATATAGGGCAGCGCCTTCTCGCCGTTCTCGTCGATATAGTACATACCGAACTTGGCGGCCAGCAGCATATCGATCTGGATGGTGACGATGGTATCTTCCTTGCCGAAGACGTTCTTGAACTGGATGTCCAGTTTGGGGCCGTAGAAGGCGGCCTCGTCGATGCCGATCTCGTAGTTCACGCCCAGATCGTCCAGGATCTGCTTCATCGCGCCCTGCGCGGCAGCCCACTGCTCGGCGGTGCCTTCGTACTTGGCGGTGTTGTTGGGATCCCACTGGGAGAAGCGGAAGGTGCAGTTGTCCAGCATACCCACGGTTTCCAGGCAATACTTGGCCAGTTCCAGGCAGCCCTTGAACTCCTCTTCCAACTGGTCGGGACGCAGGATCAGGTGACCCTCGGAGATGGTGAACTGGCGCACGCGGATCAAACCGTGCATCTCGCCGGAGTCCTCGTTGCGGAACAGCGTAGAGGTCTCGCCCAGGCGCATCGGCAGGTCGCGGTAAGAGCGCTGGCGGTTCAGATAGGTCTGGTACTGGAAGGGGCAGGTCATCGGACGCAGGGCGAAGCACTCCTTGCTCTCGTCGTCGGGGTCGCCCATAATGAACATACCGTCGCGGTAGTGATCCCAGTGGCCGGAGATCTTGTACAGATCACTCTTGGCCATCAGGGGCGTCTTGGTCAGGAGGTAGCCGCGCTTTTGCTCCTCGTCCTCGATCCAGCGCTGCAAGGTCTGGATGGTACGGGCGCCCTTGGGCAGCAGGATGGGCAGGCCCTGACCGATGACGTCAACGGTGGTGAAGTATTCCAGTTCGCGGCCCAGTTTGTTGTGGTCGCGTTTCAGAGCCTCCTCGCGCTGGGCGACATAGGCGTCCAGATCCTCCTTCTTGGCAAAGGCCACGCCGTAGATGCGTTGGAGCATCTTGCGGGTGGAGTCGCCGCGCCAGTAAGCGCCGGTGGCGGAGGTCAGTTTGATGGCGTTGCCCTTGATGCGGCCGGTGGAGTCCAGATGGGGGCCGGCGCACAGGTCGGTGAAGTCGCCCTGCTTGTAGAAACTGATGGCGGCGTCGGCGGGCAGGTCGTTGATCAGTTCCACCTTGTAGGGCTCGTCCTTCATCAGTTCCAGCGCCTCGGCGCGGGGCAGTTCGAACCGTTCCAGTTTCAGTTTTTCCTTGCAGATCTTGCGCATTTCGGCTTCCAGCGCTTCCAGATCCTCGGGCGTGAAGGGCACGGGGGTGTCGAAGTCGTAGTAGAAGCCGTTGTCGATGGAAGGGCCGATGGCCAGTTTGACCTCGGGGTGCAGGCGCTTCATCGCCTGAGCCAGCACGTGGGAGCAGGTGTGCCAGTAGGTTTTGCGGTATTCCTCATTTTCAAAGGTATAGATGTTTTCGTCAGCCATTGGAAAAAACTCCTTTCGTTGATAAGGGGTGTAAAAGAAAAAACTTCACCCCTGAACATTCAGGGGTGAAGTCAGATAACTCCACGGTTCCACCCTGCTTACGGCTTGCGCCGTCGCTCGTGTCCTCTGTAACGGGAGGGCCCGGTCTGCTCGTCACAGACGGCTCGGAAGTGGTCTCACCGCCCCGTGCGCAGGATGCTCACACCGTCTGCATCCCTCTCTGTGCGCCGCTTTGCGCTTCGGTCTTCGTCATAGCCGATATACGGTGGAACTATATCACGAAATCAAATCGGTGTCAAGGAAAACAACGTTCGTCCGCCGGCGTTTCAAGCAATCCTTTCGTTTTTCTCCCCTCAGGCATTACGCCGTGGCGATGATGTCCTTGTTCTTCACGAAATACTCCACGCCGGAGTACAGGGTGGTCAGGGCGATGACCCAGACGCAGACCGTATTTACGACGGCGGGGATGGGCAGGAACATCAGGATGATGCAGCCCATCGTGGAGGCGGTCTTCACCTTGCCGGACCAGCCGGCGGCGATGACGCGACCCTTGTCGCTGGCCACCATACGCAGACCGCTGACGGCAAACTCCCGCACCAGCACGATCAGCAGCGCCCAGGCGGGCATCTGCCCGATCTCCACGAACCACAGCAGCGCGGCGGTGGTAAGCATCTTATCCGCCAGAGGGTCGGCAAACTTGCCGAAGTCCGTCACCAGATTGTACTTGCGGGCGATCTTGCCGTCCAGCAGGTCGGTCAGGCTGGCGATAATGAACACCGCCAGCGCCGCATAACCGGCGCCGGGAAAGCCCCAGTAGAGGATCCCCATAAACACAGGGATCAATATAATGCGCAAAAGAGTCAATTTATTGGGCAGATTCATTATGTGCCTCCTCAAATCATTTCGCCGGTGAGTTCGCCGTCCATCGTGCCGGTAAAGCGGACGGTGACAAAGGTGCCGGGCTGCACCGCTTCCTCCGCGGTGAAGTAGACGCGGCCGTCGATCTCGGGGGACTCGGCATAGGTGCGGCCGAAGAACATCTGCGCCTGACCGTCAAAGCCCTCGCACAGCACTTCCCGCTCCTGACCCAGCAGAGAGTCGTTGTAGTCGTCAATGATGTCGGACTGGACGTCCACGGCCAGTTCCGCGCGGCGGGCGGCCTCCTCGGCGTCCACGTGCTCCATCAGGGCCGCTCTGGTGCCTTCCTCAGGAGAGAAGGGGAAGACGCCGGCGCGCTCGATGCGCACCTCGCGCAGAAACTCGCACAGTTCCTCGAACTCCTCTTCCCCCTCGCCGGGCAGGCCCACGATCAGGCTGGTACGCAGCACCAGACCGGGGATGCGCGCGCGGAGTTTTTCCATCAACGCCAGCAAAGACGCCTTATTGTCGCGGCGGTTCATCCGTTTAAGGATCTCATCGTTGCAGTGCTGCATCGGGATGTCCAGATAGGGCAGGATCTTCTCCTCCGCGGCGATGGTGTCGATCAGTTCGTCGGTGATTTCGTCGGGGTACAGGTAATGCAGGCGGATCCAGCGGAACTCCAACCTGCACAGTTCCCGCAGCAGCGCCGCCAGTTGATGCTCGCCGTTGAGGTCGGTGCCGTAGCGGGTGATGTCCTGGGCGATGACCAGCAGTTCCTGCACACCGGCGGAGGCCAGTTCCGCCGCCTCGTCCAGGATCTCGTTCATCGGGCGGCTACGGTACTTGCCCCGCAGAGAGGGGATGACGCAGTAGGCGCAGTGATTGTCGCAGCCCTCGGCGATGCGGAGGTAGGCAAACCAGGGCGGCGTGGAGAGGATGCGGGGGCCGCCCTGCTCCGCGGTATGGATGTTGCCCAGATGGCAGGGACGCACTCCGCCCTCCATCACCTCGGCGATGGCTTCGGCAATATCGCCGTAACTGCCGGTGCCGAGGATGGCGTCCACCTCCGGCAGTTCGTCCAGCACGTCCTTCTTGTAGCGCTGAGCCATACAGCCGGTAACGATGATCTTTTTCAGCGTGCCGGCCTGTTTCAGTTCCGCCAGGGCCAGCACGTTGTCGATGGCCTCCTCGCAGGCAGAGGCCAGGAAGCCGCAGGTGTTGACCACCGCCACGTCTGCCTCCTCCGGCGCCGCCACGATGTCGTGGCCCGCCGCCTGCACCAGCGCCATCATCTGCTCGCAGTTCACCTGATTTTTGGCACAGCCCAGGGATACAAAAGCGATCTTATAATTCAATGTGTCCGCCTCACTTTACAATCTTATCGGATGACCCAGCGCCCGGGCTTGCGCTTGGGCGCGTTGGGGATGATTTCGGGGTAGCCCAGCGTGATCAGGCTGACGAATTCGTCCTTGCCGGGTGCAAACAGGTCGCGCAGGACAGGCCCGTAGCCAAGTCCCGTGGCGGCGTTGACCCAGCAGGTTCCCAGCCCCTTTTCGCGGGCCGCCAGAAGCAGGTTCTGGATGGCCGCCGCCACGCTTTCCAGCATACTTTCCCGGTGGCCCTCCTCCTTTTGCAGGAAGGCCAGCACATAGACCGGCGCGTCGCCCAGACTGCGGAGGAACAGCCGCACCTCCGCACCACGTTGGGATGGCGGGGAAACATCTCCTCCAAATGGGGGGCGATCTCCTCCGACACCCGCTCCATCGTGCCGCGAAGGGTCTCGATATCCTCTTTCCCCGTCAGGGCTACGAAATACCACGGCTGACGGTTGTCCGCCGAGGGCGCCCAGCAGGCGGTTTCCAGGATCTCCTCCAAGATCTCCCGGGGCACCGGTGTATCCTTGTATTTCCGCACGCTCCGGCGTGACAGCACAGCATCCCGCAGTTCCATTCAATCCTCCGAAAAATAGATCTTTCTGCTGTTCCACGCGTCCCGGATCTCGTTCCAGGAAAAGCCCCGGCGCAGCAGCGCGTCCGTGAGGCGCTTCTTCTCCTTTTCGTCGGGGGCGCAGCCGCACAGTTTACTTTCCAGATAACGACCGATATGCTCTGCCGGTTCCGGCAGAGCATCCAGCGCGGCGTCCCACAGTTCCCGGGGGACGCCCTTTTCATACAGTTTTTGCCGCACATAGGCGGCGCCGTAACCAAGATTCCCGTAGTGCCGCACCAGCGACGCGGCGTAGTCCGCATCGTCGATGGCGCCGATGGATTCCAGCCATTCGGCGGCGTACCGGGCATCCGCCTCGCTGGCACCTTTGGCGCGCAGTTTCTGTTCCAGATCCCGGCGGCTCATCGCCCGCCGGCCGATCAGTTCGGCGGCGGCAGTCCTGGTGTTGGAAATGCCCGCCGCGCGTTTCAGGCGGTTCAGGGTTTCTGCGTCCAACTCGTCACCGGCGCGCAGGCCGAAGTCCAGCAGTTCCTGCTCCGTCAGTTTCAGGCAGGCGCCGTCTTCCAGAAAGGCCAGCACCCGGCCTTTTTTGTGTTTGGACGCCTCGATGCGCTCAATCCGCATCGTCGAAATCGTCGGCACTCACGTCCACGGCCCGGCCGGCGGCACGGGCGGCGATGCGGGCCTGATTGCTCATCAGTTTGTCGAAGTTGCGGCGGATGTCGGCTTCCAGTTTTTCGGCCACATCCGGATTATCCTGCAAATACTTCTTGGCGGCATCGCGGCCCTGACCGATGCGGACCTCGCCCATAGAGAACCAGGAGCCGGCCTTTTGCACCAGATCCAGTTTCACGCCCAGGTCGATGAGTTCGCCGGTGCGGGCGATGCCCTCGCCGTACATAATGTCGAACTCTGCCTCGCGGAAGGGGGGCGCCACCTTGTTCTTGACCACCTTGGCGCGGGTGCGGCTGCCCACCACCTCGCTGCCGTTTTTCAGCGCCTCGATACGGCGCACGTCGATACGGACGGAGGAATAGAATTTCAGCGCGCGGCCGCCGGTGGTGACTTCGGGATTGCCGTACATCACGCCCACCTTTTCACGCAGTTGGTTGATGAAGATGACGATGGTGTTGGTCTTGCCGATGGCGCCGGTGAGTTTGCGCAGCGCCTGGCTCATCAATCGGGCCTGCAAGCCCACGTAACTGTCGCCCATCTCGCCCTCGATCTCCGCGCGGGGCACCAGCGCCGCCACGGAGTCTACCACGATAACGTCGATGGCGCCGGAGCGCACCAGCGCCTCGGTGATTTCCAGCGCCTGCTCGCCGGTGTCGGGCTGGGAGATGAGCATATCCTCCACTTTCACGCCCAGTGCCCGGGCGTAGGTGGGATCCAGGGCGTGCTCCGCGTCCACGAAGGCCACTTCGCCGCCGCGCTTCTGGGCTTCCGCCACCACGTGCAGCGCCAGCGTGGTCTTACCGGAGGATTCAGGCCCGTAGATCTCAATGATACGGCCCTTGGGCAGACCGCCGATGCCCAGCGCCACGTCCAGCGCCAGAGAGCCGGTGGGGATATAGTCCACATTCAACTCCGTCTGGTCGCCGAAGCGCATAATGGAGCCTTTTCCGTACATTTTTTCGATCTGCGCCATCGCAGTGTCGATCGCCCGCTTCTTATCCTCCGCAGGTGCTGCCATAGGCATAGGAGCCTTCTCTTTTGCCATCGTTCCATCCTCCTGTATCGTTCTCTGCGCGCCCCCGCAGGGCGCGCCGTGTTCTGTCTTGTCTGTAAGGATACGCCTCTGTGTGTCCCATAAACAGGACATTAAACCTCTGTGCAGAGGGTGCCGAACACCACTCTGGGAATGTCGTGGAGGTCCTTGACGATCTGAATGTCGCCGTAGCCTTTTGCCCGCATAATGCGCAGCACGTCGTCCGCCTGCCCGATGCCGACCTCGAAATACAGCCGCCCGCCGGGCACCAGCGCGTCCGTCCACTTTTCCACGATGGCGCGGTAGAAATCCAGACCGTCCTCGCCGCCGTCCAGCGCCAGATGGGGCTCGTAATCCCGGACGGAGGCGTCCAGCCCCGGGATATCGGCGTGGGGGATATAGGGCGGATTGCTGACGATGCACTGGAATTCGCCCAGATTCCGCTCGGGCTTTTCCAGCGCGTTGACGGACACCGGCACCACCCGGCCGGAAAGGCCGTTTCTGCGGATGTTCTGGCGGCAGATCTTCAACGCCGCGTCGGAATATTCGCCCAGCACCACCCGGGCGCGCTCCGCCTGGGAGGCCACCGCCAGGCCGATGCATCCACTGCCGGCACAGAGATCCAGCACGCGGCACTCGCCCTGGGTTTTCACATAGTCGATGGCCTGCTCCGCCAGCACTTCCGTGTCGGGGCGGGGGATGAGCACATCGGCGGAGATGTCCAGCGGCAGGCCGTAAAACTCCCACTCACCGATGAGGTAGGCCACCGGCTCGCCGGCCAGATGGCGCTCTGCCAGAGCGCGCACGCGCTGCTCCGTTTCCGGAGCGGCGTAAAGACTGCCGGCCCGGGACAGTTCCTCCCGGGTCTTGCCGCTGCCGAAGCACACCAGTTCCCGGGCTTCCAGCGTTGCGGCCTCCACGCCGCCCTTTTTCAGCAGTTGGCGAATGTCAAGATACAGATTGTTATATGTGATTGCCAAACGTGTTCACTCCGTCACTTCGTGATGGGGAGCGTGTCCCCTCGTTTTTTCGTTTACCACTCGTCCTTGCCCTGCTCGCTGGGCAGGACCAGTTCCATCGCCCGGATGGCCACCTCGATCATACCGTCATCCGGCTCGTTGGTGGTGAAATTTTGCAGCCACATACCGGGGGCGGTCAGCACCTTGGCGATGCCGCCCTCCTGTGCGTGGCGGCCGACCCAGCGGTTGAATTCGTAGGTCACGCCCACCACCAGCGGCAGCAGCAGCAGGTGGATGGCCGTGCGCAGCAGCGTGTTGGTGATGGGCCAGATGCCGAACACCACACTGGAAAACAGGATGGACACGAAGATGACCACAAACAGGAAACTGGTGCCGCAGCGGGGATGATGCTTGGTCTGCTCCCGGACATTTTCCACCGTCAGGGGCAGGCCCGCCTCATAGCAGAAGATGGTCTTATGCTCGGCGCCGTGGTACTGGAACACCCGGTAGATATCCTTCTGGCGGGAGCAGGCGATCAGATAGCCGATGAAGATGACGATCTTCAAAATGCCCTCCATCAGGTTCCGGCCCCACATCGGAAAGTCGGGGAAGAAGTGCAGCACACCGCCGGTGAGAAGGGTGGGCAGCACCATAAACAAAAACACGCTCAGACCCACGCCCAGCACCACCGCCAGCGCGATGACGACGGATTCCAGTTTTTTGCTGGGGATATGCTTTTCCAGCCACTGGTCGAATTTGGACGGCTGGGCTGCCTCCTCGTCGGGATAGAACTCCGCCGAGTACATCAGCGCCTTGACGCCGTTGACCATCGAGGCCAGGAAATTCACGGTGCCCCGCACCAGCGGCCAGCCCAGAATGGGATAGCGGTCCTTGATGAATTTCAGGTCCTCCACCTTTTCCACAAGGTTTCCTTCCTGATCGCGCACCACGATGGACTGCTTTTCCGGGCCACGCATCATAATGCCTTCGATCAGCGCCTGTCCGCCGATGCTGGTGCGGAAGGCGCAACTTTTCTTTTCTGCCATAGGTCGTTCCTTTCTGCGTATGACCACTATATCACAATCAAATCGAAAAATCAAACATTTGTTCGAAAGTTTTTATTCCTTTTCCGGCAGGCGGATGGTCACCTCGGCGCCGCCGCCCTCGGCGTTTGCGATCTCGAATGTGCCGTTGTGCAGGCGGATGATCTCGTCGCACACGGCAAGGCCGATGCCGCTGCCGCGGGCTCTGGACGAGCCCTTATAAAACTTCTGCTTGACGAAGGGCAGTTCCGCCTCGGGGATGCCGGGGCCGAAGTCCCGCACCTTCACGGTCTGGAAGCCTTCCTCCCGGGCCACCGAGGCAACGATATGCCGCCCGGTGCCGCCGTGCTTGGCGGCGTTGTCCAGCACGTTGCAGAATACCTGTTTGAGCCGTTCCGGGTCGCCGGGGATCGCCGGCAGCAATTCTTCGCCGGCGTGGTATTCCAGTTCGATGCCCTCCTGCCGGAACAGTTCCCGGTAGGTAAAAATGGTGTCTTCAAACTCCGCCTGCAAATCCACCGGCTCCATCTGGACGGTAAAGCGTCCGTCCTCCATCCGGGAGAAGGCCAGCAGTTCCTCCACCATCGTGGACAGGCGGCGGGACTCGTTAAGAATGATGCGGATGCCCCGGCGCAGTTGCTCTCCGTCGCCGGTTGGGTCTTCCAGAATGGTTTCGCCCCAGCCGTTGATGGCCGTCAGGGGGGTACGCAGTTCGTGGGACACAGAGGAGATGAATTCGCTCTTTAATTTTTCGCTCTGGCCGATCTTGATGGACATATCGTTGATGCTGTCCACCAGTTCACCCAGTTCGTCCGTATACGGGTTTTCCAGCCGAATGCCGTAACTGCCGGCGGAGATGCGCTTCGCCGTTTCGGTCACCACCGCCACCGGCTCCACCACATTGTTGATAAAGGTCAGGTTGGAGACCAGCACCAGCGCCAGCGCCAGCAGCGCCACCAGCAAAATGGCGATCACCGCGGTGCGGATCTGGTGGTCCACTTCCCGCAAGGAGGTCACCAGCCGCATAACGCCCACCACCCGGCCGTGGAACAGCAGCGGGTGAGACACCGCAAGGATCCGTTCTCCTGTCTGGGGGTCCTGTCCCCGGAAGTACGCCATCTCGTTGCGGGCGATCGCGCCGTCGATGTCCATCGTGTCCGGCGTTGTGCCTGCGGTGAGGCCGGAGGTGGACACCTGGATGCGCCGGCTGGTACTGCTGATAAACTGCAATTCGATGCGGTCCTTATCCTCAAAGGTCTCCGCAGTCTGGACGGCTTTCTGGTAGTAACTGTTGTAGCCGTTGTCCATAAAATACTCGTTGAAGGAGTTGGCCGCCGCCTGCACCCGGCTTTCCAGGCCCTCCTGCACGGAGCCGTAGTAATAGTTGCCCACGCCGGCGGACACCATCACCACCAGCAGCGCCAGCAGCGCCGTCACCGGGATGACGGTATAGAGGATCCAGCGCTTCCGCAGACCCCCCAGGGCGGGGGCGATCCTGATCCGTTTTTTCTCTGCCACGCTGTCACCTCCCTTTCCTTATCTTTCGCGGGGAACTTTGCCTGTCAGCCGCCCCACTTGTAGCCGTAGCCCCAGACCGTTGTGATGTAGGTGGGGTTCTGCACGTTGTCCTCGATCTTCAAACGCAGACGGCGGATGTTGACGTCCACGATCTTCAACTCACCGAAATAGTCCCGGCCCCAGACCATATCCAGGATCTCCTCCCGGGAGAGGGCCTTGCCGGGGTTCTCCATAAACACACGCATAATGGAATACTCCACCTGGGTCAGTTTGATGCGCTCGCCGTGCTTTTCCAGCGTCCGGTTGCGCACGTTGAGCACAAAGGGCTCCTGGCGCAGTTCGCCGGGCTCGCTTCGCTCCTCGCCGCCGGCGCGGCGGAACAGGGCATCCACGCGGGCTGTCAGTTCCGCCGGAGAAAAGGGCTTGGTCACATAGTCGTCCGCGCCGGTCATCAATCCGGTCACCTTGTCCATCTCCTGGGAGAGGGCGGTGAGCATAATGATGCCGATGCGGGTGTTGGTGGCGCGGATGCGGCGGCAGACTTCAAAGCCGTCGATGCCGGGCAGCATAATGTCCAGCAGCGCCACTTTGGTGTCCGGATTCTCTTTCAGGCAGGTCAGCGCGTCCTCGCCGCTCTCGGCTTCGATGACATCGTATCCGGCCCGGCGCAGGTTGATCACGATAAAACTGCGGATATTGGCTTCGTCTTCCAGTACCAGTACCTTTTTCATTTCGCTTTTCCTCTCTGTCAGTTGTCGCCGGGCGCCCATTCCGGCAGGATCACCTGGAAGGCCCCGCGGACATCATCCGCCGTCAGGGCGTATTGCCAGGTCTGGTTGCCCTCCATCAGTTCTCCGGTGTAGATAGTCTCGCTCTGCCGGGCCAGCAGGAACCGGCCGCCCTGCACCGCCTGGATCTCCCGCGCCGCGCCGGTCAGGGCGGAGATGCGCAGGAAGGGCTTTGCCCGCCCCTCTCCCAGGGCATAGAAGGTGACGCGGACTTCGTCCGCCTGGGTGGTGGTGCGGGTCACGGTGACCCGCCCGTTCCACGTCTCCGGCAGGCGCAGATACCAGCCGTCCTCGGTGTCGTGGTAGGTGCGCAGCACCACTTCGGAGGCGCCGCGCTCGTCGTAACTGCGCCACTCGATCTGCTGGTACGAACTTACCACGACACC
>SVKT01000138.1 GCA_015068335.1 Oscillospiraceae bacterium
CACGGACCTGCTGGTCAGCGTGACGGGAGTCAACGCCCAACTTCACGTGCAGTTCGACAGTCTCGTCGAACTTGGCGCTGGCGGTCTTGCAAATGAGAGCCATTGCGTCGAGAGCCTCGTACTGAGTGTTCTTCTCGATCTGCTTGGCGCTCTCCTGATACTTCTTGCCTCTAAACAATGTTATTTCCTCCTCATAGTGGTTCTTCGGACTCTAAGTTCCTCCCACTGTATGGAACGGCCTCATCAGCCGCTCTGTTGTTTGTAGTCAGGGAATCAGTCGCCCACAACGACGCCCATAGAACGGGCGGTACCGGCGATCATACTCATAGCGGCCTCGAGGGAGGCGGCGTTCAGGTCCTTCATCTTGATCTCGGCGATCTTCTGGATGGAGGCCTTGGAGATGGTGGCCACCTTGTTCTTGTTGGGGACACCGGAGCCGGACTCGATGTTGCATTCCTTCTTAATCAGGACTGCCGCGGGGGGAGTCTTGGTGATGAAGGAGAAGGAGCGGTCAGAGTACACAGTGATGACGACGGGGATAATCATACCCATATCATTCTTGGTACGCTCGTTGAACTCCTTGGTGAAAGCGGCAATGTTCACGCCGTGCTGGCCCAGAGCGGGACCAACGGGGGGAGCGGGAGTTGCCTTGCCTGCGGGGATTTGCAGCTTTACATAACCAGTAATCTTCTGTGCCACGGAGTAGCACCTCCTAAATCATAAATGTGGTGGCGGACGTTCGTCCGTTCTTGGCGGGACCTTAGGTCCCTCCCACTGTTGCCGGTCTGCACCGGCCTGTCTGCGCCGCTTTCGGCGCGGGGTTTGCGTTTAGTTCTGGACCTCGACCTGATCCAGTTCCAGGTCCACAGGCGTCTCTCTGCCGAACATAGAAACCATCACACTGACACGGTTCTTCTCGGGTTCGATCTCCTCGACCACACCGGTAAAACTGGCCAGAGGACCGTCCATAATCCGCACGTGGTCGCCCACGCTGTACTTGACAACGATCTCGTGCTTTTCCATTCCCATAGCAAGCACTTCTTCCTCGGTCAGGGGAATGGGCTTGTTGGCGCTGCCGACAAAGCCGGTCACGCCGCGGACGTTCCGCACCAGATGCCAAGTGTCGTCTGTCATAACCATCTTGATGAGCACGTAGCCGGGGAATACCTTGCGCTCCACTTCCTTGGTGGTGCCGGTCTCGGTGACCTCGGTGACGGACTCCATAGGGATCTCGATCCGCAGGATCATATCCTCCATATTGCGGCCGGTGACAAACTTTTCGATGCTGGTTTTTACAGCATTTTCATAGCCGGAATAGGTATGGACCACATACCACTTCGCGTTGTCTGACATATCCGATTCTCCTTAACCGCCGAACACGCTGAGGATCATCTGCACGATCGAGCCCAGCACACCGTCAAAGATCCAGATGCAGGCGCCGATCACCAGAGAGCACAGCAGCACGGTGCCGGTGTTTTTGAGAACGGTCTTCTTGTTAGGCCAAACGACCTTTTTCAGTTCGCTTTTCATTTCGCGGAACCAACGGCCGCGATCCTTCTTCTTAGTTTCTTCTGCCATAATTACTCGCCCTTTCTTCGTTTCTGCCCATTACTTGGTTTCAGTATGGGGCGTGTGCTTCTTGCAGAAGGGGCAATACTTGTTCAGTTCAAGCTTGTCCGGGGTATTCTTCTTGTTCTTCATCGTATTGTAGTTTCTCTGCTTGCACTCGTTGCATCTCAAAGTGACTTTAACGCGCATCTAACGGCACCTCCTTATTATTGGTATCTTTCCCGGCTACGCCGGGGATACCGACTGCCTCCCTGCATAGATGAGAGGCTTTGTTTTGCGGCTTGAAAAGCGAAAAAAGCGCACAAAAAGAAAACCCCTTTTCACAGGTAATTGGTAGTATAGCACGCCCTCCCCTGTCGGTCAACCTTTTTTTGAAGAAAATTTCAGATTTTTTCCTGTTTTTTTTGCTCCGCCGCCAGGCCGCGTTCTCCCGCCCCAAAGCAGACGTTGAAAGGCGGCGGGATCTGTGGTAAACTGATGCCAAAACACATCCATTCCAGGACAAAGAGAGGACACCGTATGCGAATTATGGCCATCGACTACGGCGACGCCCACACCGGCATCGCCATCTCCGACCCCACCGGCTTTCTGGCCGGTTACACCACCGTCATCAACGCCTACCGCCCCGAAGCGGTGGCAGACCGGATCTGCGCCCTCATCGCCGAACACGGCGTGGAGGAACTGGTGCTGGGCCACCCCATCAATATGGACGGCAGCCGCGGCCCCCGCAGCGAAAAGGCCCAGGCGATGAAAGCCCTGCTGGAACAGCGCACCTCCCTGCCCGTAGTGCTGTGGGACGAACGCCGCACCACCATCGACGCCCACCAGATCCTGTTCAACAGCGGCAAGAACGCCAAGCAGCGCAAAAAGGTGGTAGACGCCGTGGCGGCCTCCCTCATTCTGGAGGGCTACCTGACCTTCAAAAAGAGCCATTGAGCAAACCTGCCGGAGCAATGCTCCGGCAGG
>SVKT01000034.1 GCA_015068335.1 Oscillospiraceae bacterium
CCTCAGCGAACTGATTTCTACGGGAGAGAGCACTCAGGCCGAGCCGGAGAAGATCGTCAACATCAACGATATGCTGGAAGACCTGATCCAGCAGTCGGTGGCATTGATAGGCAAACCTGTGGCGCTGATGAATAAGGATGATAAGGTGAAGGCCATCCGCTTCCTGAACCAGAACGGTGCCTTCCTCGTGACAAAATCCGGCGATAAGATCGCGAAATACTTCGGCATTTCCAAATATACCCTATACTCTTACATTGACACGAAACAGGAGGGTAAAGCCACATGATCGATCTGACTATCAACAAGCAGGGTCTTGCCAACAACATTAAGAAGGCAAAGGAAAATGGAATCATCATCCCCACTATCGCCCAGATGCAGCATCCCGAGACCATCCCCGAGAAGATTCAGGAGCGGCTGAAAAATGTGGGCTTGTGGGAGGTCAATCCGCTGAACCTGTTCCGCATCACCTGGAAGAACGAGGCAAAGGAGAGCGGTGGTTTGTTCCAGGCCGTGCCCAACTACGTGGAACTGCCCTCCGAACTGACCGGCGTGCCCTGCCGCATCATCGCTATGGTGGGCAAGTGGTTCCCCACGGGCTGCCACAAGGTGGGCGCATCCTTCGGCTGTCTGTCACCCCGTCTGGTCACCGGCCAGTTCGACGTGGAGAAGCACAAGGCCGTGTGGCCCTCCACCGGCAACTACTGCCGCGGCGGCGCCTTCAACTCCCGCCTGCTGGGTGCCCAGGGCGTGGCCATCCTGCCTGCCGAGATGAGCCAGGAGCGCTTTGACTGGCTCCACGAGATCGGCGCCGAGGTCATTGCCACCCCCGGCTGCGAGTCCAACGTCAAGGAGATCTTTGACAAGACCAACGAGTTGAAGCAGAACCCTCTGTATATGATCTTCAACCAGTTTGAGGAGATGGGCAATCCCCTGTGGCACTATAACGTCACCGGCAACGCGCTCTCGGACGTGTTTGAAGCCGTCAAACGCCCCGGCGACCGGTTTGCCGGCGCCTGCTTTACCTCCGGCTCTGCCGGTACGATGTCTGCCGGCGACCTGCTGAAAGAGAAGTATCCCCACCTGAAACTGGGTGTGGGCGAGGCGCTGCAATGCCCCACCATCCTGAACAACGGCTTCGGCGGCCACCGCATCGAGGGTATCGGCGACAAGCACATTCCCTGGATCCACAACGTGAAGAACACCGATGTGGCCATCGCCATCGACGATGAGGACTCCCAGCGCCTGCTACGCCTGTTCAATACTCCCGAGGGCAAGGCCTATCTGCTGGATACCCTGAAACTGGATCCCGAACTGGTGGAGAAACTGTCCTGGCTGGGGATCTCCGGCATCGCCAATGTGCTCTGCTGCATCAAGATGGCCAAGTACTACGAGTTTACCGAGCGTGACGTGGTGGGCACCGTTCTCACTGACTCTGCCGTGATGTACGGCAGCCGTATCGCAGAACTCAACGAGATGCACGGCGCCTATAATGCCACCGAGGCCGTTCTGGACCATCACCTGCATATGCTGAATCTCAAAACCGACCATATGATGGAGATGGGCTATGCCGAGCGCAAGCGCGTCCATAATTTGAAGTACTATACCTGGGTGGAGCAGCAGGGGAAGGAGACCGAGGAACTCAACGCCCTGTGGTACGATACCGAAGGCACCTGGGACGCCGTCCACGCACAGGCGAAGGACCTGGATGCGCTCATCAATGCCTTCAACGAAGAAGCTGGCGTGCTGAAAAACCTGTAAAGCGAAGTTGCATTACATCGCCTCAAAGGCGGGGCATTTGCCCCGCCTTTGCCTGAGGATGGAGGAGAGATTCTATGAAACACGTTCTCTGCGGCAAGTGTGTAAAATGCGGAAAGGAATACGCCGCTGTGCCGGATCTGACGAACTGCGAATGCGGCGGGATCCTGGAAATCACCTATGATTATGCGTACATCAAAACCCAACTGACCAAGGAAAAACTGGCGGCACGCACCGAGCGCACGATGTGGCGCTATCGGGAACTGCTGCCTGTGGAGGAAACCACAGAACCCACGCCTCTGCGGGTGGGTTGGAGTCCGCTGTATGAGGAACCCCGCCTGGCAGAGGAACTGGGGCTGAAACGATTGTGGGTCAAAGACGACGGCCTGAACCCCACCGCATCCCTGAAAGACCGCGCCAGCGCAATGGCAGTGGCCAAGGCCCGGGAAGCAGGGGCGAAGGTGATCGCCTGCTCCTCCACCGGCAATGCGGCCTCCTCTCTGGCCGGCAACGCCGCGGCGGCAGGGCTGAAAACCTATATTTTTGTTCCGTCCCGCGCCCCCAAGGGGAAGGTGGCGCAGTTGATGACCTTCGGCGCCAACGTGATCTCCGTGCAGGGCAGTTACGAAGAGACCTTTGAACTGTCCAAAGCGGCCATCGACAAATGGGGCTGGTATAACCGCAATGCCGCCATCAATCCTTATCTGTCCGAGGGAAAAAAGACGGTCTCTCTGGAAATTATGGAGCAACTGAACTGGGAAGTTCCGGATTATATCGCCATCTCCGTGGGTGACGGCTGCACCATCGCGGGCCTTTGGAAAGGCCTGAAAGATCTGTACGCCATCGGCTTTATCGACCGCCTGCCCCGGCTCATCTCCGCACAGGCGGAGGGGTGCTGCCCCCTGAACCGCGCCATCGAGAGCGGGGAGGATTGGTATCCTATGGAGGAGAACACCCTTGCGGACTCCATCGCCGTGGGCGTGCCCCGCAACGCCGATAAGGCGCTGATGGCCATCCGGGAGAGCAACGGTCTGGTGGTCAACGTGTCCGACGCCGAAATTATGGCGGCGCAGAAACTGCTGGGCAAGACCTGCGGCGTGTTCGGTGAGCCTGCTGGCGTCACCGGAACGGCGGGCGTGAAGAAACTGTGCGAACAGGGCGTGCTCGGCAGGGATGACACCGTGGTGTCCGTGGTCACGGGCAACGGATTGAAAGATGTTGCCAATGCCATCGCTGCCTGCGGCGAGCCGATCTCCATTCCCAACGATATGGAACTGCTGCTGCGGGCCTTTGCGGACAAGGGCATCGTTGTGGAATAAGAAGATGGACAGAAAAAAGAGCAGCCCCGACAGGAAAGCCTGTCGGGGCTGTTTTTTGATCGTCAAACCAGGACTGCGTCTTTGGTCCGCTGTTCCTCTGCGAAGTGGCGGATGATGTCCTTTCTGGTCACGATGCCGATGAAGATACCGGTGTCGTCCACCACGGGGATGAAGTTCTGGCTCATAGCGCTGTCCAGCAGTTCGTCCACCGTCACGGTGATCCGTACGGCGGGGTAGGTATTTTTTTTCAGCAGGTCGGAGACCAGTAACTGCTCCATCGATTTCATAGACAGTTCTTTCTGGGCGTCCGGGTCCGTTTCGGACAGTAACTGCCACAGGAAGTCGCCTTCGCTGACGGTGCCCACGTATTGCCCGTTCCGGCTGATTACGGGGATGGCGGTGTAGCCGTGGTGCCGCATCTTCTCCAAGCCCTGTCGGAAGGTATAATCGTCATACAGGTAGGCAACGCGGTTTTTGGGAAGAAGAAAATAAGCGATGTTCACGAAATGCCTCATTTCTCCGGCGCGGAAAGTCCGCTGGCAGGTGGTAGTTCCTTCTATCTATACTATACAGCAAGTTTCAGGAAAAATGTTGAATAAATTATAAAATCGCTTCCAAATCTTACTTTACATTTTTGTTGAAAACTGCTATGATTGAGATGTGATTTATGCAACAGAAAGGGGATGTCCAAATGCTGGCAGAGCAGGAACTGGAACAAAGCCCGTTGTTTCAGAACATCAGTTATGAGGAATATCGCCGGATGCTCACCTGTTTTCAGGCGGTGCAGCGGAGTTTTCGGGCAGAGGATCTGATCTACGATTTCGGCGCGCCGAAGAATGATGCCGTGGGCATTATCGAGCGTGGAACGGCGCAGTTGATCCGCATCGACGAGGAGGGCGTTTCCACGGTGATGGAAGAACTCGGCCCCGGCGGTGTGTTCGGCAAGACGCTGGCCTTTGCCGCATCGGGAGAGGACAGTCTGGAAGTGATCTGCCGCACGCCCTGCGATGTGCTGTTCATCGACTATTCCCATATCCTGAAACGCTGCGAAAACGCCTGCACCCACCACAGCATTCTGGTGCAGAATATGCTGAAACTGATGGCGGACAAGGCGCAGGCGCTCAGCGAGCGCATCGACGTGCTCTCCCGCCGATCCATCCGGGAAAAACTGGTGTGCTATTTCCGCCAACTGGCGGAAAAATCCGGCACATCGACCTTTACGCTGCCCTTTTCCCTCAGTACGCTGGCGGACTATATCGCCACAGACCGCAGTGCGATGATGCGCGAACTCAAACGCCTGCGGGAGGAGGAGATCGTCCGTTCGGACGGCAGAAAGTTCACGGTAGAACTGTAAAGAGAAAACCTGCCCGTTTTTTGGGGAAACTTGTGTGAATGGATTGACGGGCGCGGGTACGTGATGTACAATGAAAATAATGTGCCAAGGACAGAAATGTGGAAGTCATTAAGATATAACTGATTACTTGGGAAAGAAGGAAAGAGTATGTATCGCATCGTAAGAAAAGAATCCCTGCGGCCCATCGTTACGCTGTATGAGATCGAGGCTCCGCTGGTTGCCAAGAAGGCCCAGCCTGGCCAGTTCATCATCCTGCGTGTGGATGAAAACGGTGAGCGGATCCCCATCACGATCAACGACTACAACCCCGAGAAGGGCACGGTCACCATCATCGTCCAGACGGTCGGCTCCACCACCGAGAAACTGAGCCACCTGAACGAGGGCGACTGCCTGCACGACTTTGTCGGCCCTCTGGGCAAGGCCACCGAGACCGAAGGCAAGAAGAAGGTTGCTGTGGTCGGCGGCGGTGTCGGCTGCGCCATCGCTTATCCCGTTCTGAAAAAGTTCCACGACTGCGGCGCTGAGGTGCACGCCATCGTTGGTTTCCGCAGCAAGGATCTGGTGATCTTGGAGGACGACTTCAAGAAGTCCAGCGATAAGTTCATCGTCTGCACCGACGATGGTTCCTATGGCCGCAAGGGTCTGGTCACCGAGGCGCTGAAAGAACTGATCGACGAGGGCAACCAGTATGACGAAGTGTTCGCCATCGGTCCTATGGTTATGATGAAGTTCGTTTCCAAGACCACCGAGCCCTACGGCATCCCCACCACCGTTTCTATGAGTCCCATTATGATCGACGGCACCGGTATGTGCGGCGGTTGCCGCCTGAGCGTGGGCGGCGAGATGAAGTTCGCCTGCGTGGACGGCCCCGACTTCGACGGCCACAAGGTGGACTGGAATCTGGCGGTCAAGCGCAACCAGATGTATCAGGAATTTGAAAAGCATAAGCACGAGGAGACCTGCAATCTCTTCAAGAAGGAGGTCCAGTAATTATGGCCAATATGTCTTTGGTGAAAAATCCTATGCCCTCTCAGGACCCCAATGTCCGCAACAAAAACTTTGACGAGGTCGCTCTGGGCTATACCGCCGAGCAGGCCATCGACGAGGCACAGCGCTGCCTGAACTGCAAGCATAAGCCCTGTATGGGCGGCTGCCCCGTTATGGTACATATTCCCGAGTTCATCGCCGAAGTGGCCCAGGGTCATTTCGAAGAAGCCTACCAGATCATCGCCGCCACCTCTGCGCTGCCCGCAGTCTGCGGCCGTGTCTGCCCCCAGGAGAGCCAGTGCGAGAAGTACTGCGTCCGCGGCATCAAGGGCGAGCCCGTGGCCATCGGCCGTCTGGAACGCTTTGTGGCTGACTGGCACAACGCCAACGCCACCGCCGCTCCCGAGAAGCCCGCTTCCAACGGCCACAAGGTGGCAGTTGTCGGTTCCGGCCCTGCCGGATTGACCTGCGCCGGCGACCTGGCCCGCAAGGGTTACGACGTCACCGTGTTCGAGGCTCTGCATCTGGCCGGCGGCGTGCTGGTCTACGGCATCCCCGAGTTCCGTCTGCCCAAGGCCATCGTCCAGAAGGAAGTGGACGGCTTGAAGGCTCTGGGCGTCACCATTGCCACCAACACCGTGGTGGGTCGTACCATCTCCGTGGACGAACTGATGGAGGATATGGGCTTTGAGGCTGTGTTCAT
The DNA here is from genome assembly GCA_015068335.1 of Oscillospiraceae bacterium. Taxonomy (GTDB): domain Bacteria; phylum Bacillota; class Clostridia; order Oscillospirales; family Oscillospiraceae; genus Oscillibacter. The sequence goes on from SVKT01000034.1 coordinate 6,119, forward strand.
CGGCTCCGGTGCCGGTCTGCCTATGTTTATGGACATCCCCGGCGTCAACTCCCGCGGTGTATACTCCGCCAACGAGTTCCTGACCCGTATCAACCTGATGAAGGCCTATCGCCCCGATTCCGACACCCCCATCCAGCACCCCAAGAAGGTCGCTGTCGTGGGCGGCGGCAACGTGGCGATGGACGCCGCCCGCTGCGCCAAGCGTCTGGGCGCCGAGGTGTACATCGTCTACCGCCGCGGTATGGAGGAGCTGCCTGCCCGTAAGGAAGAAGTGGAGCACGCCGAGGAAGAGGGCATCATCTTCAAGACCCTGTGCAACCCCATCGAGATCTTTGCGGATGAGAATGACGACGTCAAGAGCATTCGCTGCATCAAGATGGAACTGGGCGAGCCTGATGCATCCGGCCGCCGCCGCCCCATCGAGGTTCCCGGCAGCGAGTTCGACCTGGATGTGGACTGCGTGATTATGTCCCTGGGCACCAACCCCAACCCCCTGATCAAGAACACCACCCCCGATATGGAGTTCAACCGTAAGGGCGGTATCGTGGTCAACGAGGACGGCCTGACCTCCAAGGCGGGCGTCTACGCCGGCGGCGACGCCGTGACCGGCGCTGCCACCGTCATCCTGGCTATGGGCGCCGGCAAGACCGCCGCCAAGGCTATCGACGAGGCTTTGAACAAATAATGCAGCAAAACGAGACGGATTTTCATCCGTCTCGTTTTCCCGAACCGGAGGAATCTATGGGACGCAATACACAACTTACAGCGGAGGAAATGGTCCGCCGCTATCAAAAGGAATTAAAAAATGTGCGGATAATGCGCTGGCTGACGCTGGCGGTATATCTGTTGCTGCTTTGGCGGTTTGCCCCGAAACTGGACTTGACGCTGGCGGTTATTTCCGTGCTGCTCTTTGTGGGAGCGATGTGGTTCTTGCAGGCGATGGGCGCGCATCAGTTTGTGTTGTTGCAGGAGGTGCTGCACCGCAACTGCGACGCAGTGAAGTACGCCAAAATTATGGAACTGCTGTCCGTGGAAAAGCACAAGGATGCGCAGGTCATTCGCCTGTGTTGGGCAAAGGGCCTGTTTTTTGCCGGAGACTTTGAGGAGGCGGAAAAAGTCCTGGGATCCGTCTATGTGGAAAAGCCCGGCGTGAACACGGCACTGCTGTACCGGAACATTGCCTTTAACTGCGCGCTGGAAGGCAAGCGGTTGGAGGATGCCCGCAAGGAGCGGGAGGAGACCGGAAAACTGCTTTCCACCGCAGGCAAAAAGGAAGTGGGAATGGTTCGTCAGCAACTGATCCAGATGGACGCCGCTTTGGCGCTGGAAGAGGAGCGGTACGAGGATTTCTTCCCCTTGCAGGAAAAGGTGCTGCGCGCAGCCGTGGCGCCGATGCAGCGGGTGGTGGCCCAGTACCGTATGGCGCTGGCTGAACTGATCCAGGGGGAAACGGACTCTGCCCGGGAACGCCTGGAAGAGGTGGCCGAGGACGGCGGCACGATCTATGTTGCCGCAGAGGCCGAAAACCTGCTGAGCGACTTCGGTAATTTTGAGGAATAAGCAAAAAGAAAGGCGTGCGTACCGACGGTACGCACGCTTTTTTGTTACAGTTCCACGACTGTCACTTCGTGACCCGTGTGGGGCAGAAACTTTTGCAGCAGGTCGGCAGTTTTGATCCGCAGGCTGCCGTCATTCTTGCAGGGGTGGCAGGCAAACCACTCCGCCTCGTAGACGTCCCGATCCATCAGCAGACGGACACGGTGAGAGGGATCGTTCATCAAACCCAGCACGCTGGCAGAGCCGGGCGTGCAGCCGATGAGGGCTTCCATATCCTCGCCGGGGGCGAAGGACAGGCGGGAGGAGCCGATCTGGTGGCTCAGGTTTTTGGTGAGGAAGGGTTTATCTTCCGGCATAGCCAGCAGATAAAAGTCGGTTTTCTGGCGGTTGCAGAGTACGAGGTTTTTGCAGATGCGGGTGCCCAGCACATCGCTGATGGCGGCGCAGGCCTCCATCGTGTCGGCGGTGTCGTGCTCCACGCGCTCGTAGGGGATCCCCAGCGTGTCCAGCAGGGCGAAGGCGGCCCGTTCCGCCGGGCAGCGCTCGCCGGTGGGGGCGGAGGTGAAGATTTCGGAAATATTCATTTGGTATCAGACCTCGTTTATCAGTTTTTCTCCGGCGCGATAAATGTCACCGGCGCCGACGGTCAGGATAAGATCGCCGGGCTGCGCGGTCTGCCGCAGTTGGGCGGCGACCTTTTCCAGCGTGGAGCAGTAGACCGCGCCGGGGATGCTGCGGCAAAGATCCGCGGAGGAGATGCCCAGCGTATTCTGCTCGCGGGCGGCGTAGATCTCCGCCACGATGGCCACATCCGCCAGTTTCAGTTCCTCCACAAACTGGTCGAACAGTTTGGCGGTGCGGGTATAGGTGTGAGGCTGGAAGGCAACCACCACCCGCTGATAGGGCAGCGTTTTTGCGGTGGTCAGCAGCGCGTGGAGTTCGTCGGGGTGGTGGGCGTAATCGTCATACACTTCGGCGCCGTTGAAACTGCCCTTGTGTTCGAAGCGGCGGCCGGCGCCGATGAAGGTGGCGAGTCCGGCCTCCACAGCACTTCCCGGGAGCCCCAGCACATAGGCGGCAGAGGCGGCAGCCAGCGCGTTGAGGATGTTGTGGCGGCCGAACACCTGCAAATCCACGTGGGCGTAATGCTCGCCGTGTACCAGAATGTCGAAGGAGGGGGCGCCGTTGGCATCCGTCAGGTTTGCCGCCGTGCAGTCCGCGGCGTTTTCCAGCGCAAAGGTAAACACCGGGTGTGCCAGATCCGCCACGGATTCCACCGCGCCGGAGTTGTCTGCATTCACGATGATGTGCCCGCGCTCCGGCACCAGTTCCGCAAACCGGTGGAAGGAGTGTTCGATGTCATCCAGGTCCTTGAAGAAGTCCAGATGATCCGTCTCCACGTTGAGGATCACCGCCACGGTGGGGAAGAAGTGGAGAAAACTGTTGCAGTATTCGCAGGATTCCAGAATGATGGTATCGCCGCGGCCCACCCGGTAGCCGGCGCCCAGCAAGGGCAGAGAACCGCCGATCATAATGGTGGGGTCTGCCTCCGCTGCCATAAAAATGTGGGCGCACATCGAGGTGGTGGTGGTTTTTCCGTGGGTGCCGGACACGCAAAGGGCGTTGGGATAGCGCTGCATAATGGCGCCCCAGGCCTGCGCCCGTTCGTATACGGGGATGCCACGGGTCACAGCACCGGCAATTTCGGGGTTGCTGTCGTGGGCGGCGGCAGTGCGGATCACCAGATCGCAGTCGCCTAAGTTTTCGGCGTTGTGTCCAATGGCCACGGGAATGCCCAGGGTGCGCAGGTGCCGCACGGTGTCGCTCTCGTTCATATCGGAGCCTTGTACGGTCATCCCCATACCTTGCAGGACTTCTGCCAACGGGCACATAGAAACGCCGCCGATGCCAACCAGATGGACGCGCTTGCCGGGGATTAGATATTCAGAAATGGGAGAGGGGTTGTTCATCATATATAAGAACTTCCTTTCCAAAAAACACGGATGCGTTGCAGCGACAGGAAAAGTGTTGTATAATCCTGTAAAAGCACTTTATTATATTACAATGCAGCGAAAAATGCAATGGGTAAGGCGGGTGAAAGGATGAAGAATGTACCGGGTTACGTGGCGGAGATCCTCTCTGCGCTGGAAGCGGCGGGCTACGAGGCCTGGTGCGTGGGTGGCTGCGTGCGGGACTCCCTGCTGGGCCGCGAACCGGAGGATTGGGATGTCACCACTTCCGCCTTGCCGGAGGAGACGATGGCGGTGTTTGCGCCCCACGCCATTCCTACGGGGTTGCAGCACGGCACGGTGACGGTGCGCAGTGACCATAAAAATGTAGAGGTCACCACCTATCGGGTGGATGGCGAATACCGCGACCACCGCCGTCCGGAATCGGTGGTTTTTACCCGCTCGTTGGAGGAGGATCTTGCCCGCCGGGATTTCACCATCAATGCAATGGCGGAAAATGCGCGGGGTGAACTGCGCGACCCCTTTGGCGGCGCGGAGGATCTGCGGCGCGGACTTCTGCGCTGTGTGGGAGAGCCGGATCGCCGCTTTGCGGAAGATGCCCTGCGGATCCTGCGGGGGCTTCGGTTCGCCGCGGTGCTGGGCTTGGAGATCGAAACGGAAACGGCGGCGAGCATCCATCGCAACCGGGAACTGCTGCGCCAAATCGCGGCAGAGCGGATCCAGGTGGAACTGATGAAACTGCTCCGGGGAAAGGATGCGGGGCGGATCCTGCGCCAATACCCCGATGTGGTGGGTGTGTTCTGGCCGGAAGTGCTGCCTATGGTAGGCTTTGCGCAGAAAAACCATCACCATTGCTTCGATGTGTGGGAGCATAGCATACACGCTCTGGAAATGGTTAAAAAGGATGACGCTTTGCTGTGGAGCGCGCTGCTGCACGACATTGGCAAGCCGGAATGCTTTACAGTTGATGGCGCGGGGGTCGGGCATTTTTACGGCCACGCCCAAATCAGCCGTGACCTTGCGGACACGATGCTGCGCCGGCTGAAATGCTCCACGGAATTTCGGGAGACTGTGGTGCGGCTGGTGGAGTGGCACGACCGGGAGATCCCCCGGACGGACAAGGGTGTCCGGCGTGCGCTGCGGCTGCTGGGCGAAAAAGATCTGCGCCGGCTGATTGTTCTGAAACGGGCGGACAATCTCGCGCAGGCGCCGGAATACCATAACCGTCAACTGGACCTGGACGAAGGCGAGGCCATTCTGGAAAAACTGCTGGCGGAGGATGCCTGTTTCTCTTTGAAACAGTTGGCGGTGAATGGACGGGATCTGCTGGCTCTGGGACTGCGGGGGGCGGAGATCGGCCGCGTGCTGGATGCGCTGCTGGATGCGGTGGTCAACGGCGAAGTGCCCAACGAGAGAGAAGCCCTGCTGGGGCATCTCCGAACCCTGTAACCGAATTGTAGAAATTGTAGCCGGATTGTGGTAGATGTTGCTGCGGTCGGGGGCATATATTGAAGAAAATGTTCGGCGCGGAGGTTTATATGAAAAAAGTGTATGGGATTTTACTGGCGGCGTGTCTGCTGCTGACGGCCTGCGGAGAAACCGTAACCCCCGGACAGGAGGATGATCAGCAGCCGCCTCAGGATGTGGAAACGGAAACCCTGCCGGAACAGGAAGGCGCGGAGCAGCCCTCCGGGCACATTGACCCGTGGCGGGACGCTTATGCAGAGTTTCTTGAAGGCCTTGCGGAGGAATTGGCGCAGTTCCGGGATTTCACGCACCCTGATTACGATCCCAATGCGCCGGAGGGCGGCGCGGATCAGGTCTCGGGCACGTATACAATTTATGATATTGACAAGAACGGGACGCCGGAACTTCTGATTCGCTATGGCCTTACAGAGGTGGGGAGCCACACCTCTGTTTATGGGTATGAGAACGAAACCGTCGTGCTGTACGGAGATATTCACTCCGGCCACACCGCCTTTTATACCTGGCCGGGTGAGAACGGACTTGCCTACAACTGGGGACATATGGGCGGACACTTTGTGGACAGGATCTGCCTTGCCGACGGTGAACTGGTGCAGGAGAAGTTTTTCCAGGAGGGCACCGATGCGCCTGTGTTTGAGTACACGCCTATGGAGCAGATACTGCCCGGCAGCCGTTATCTTTTTGAAGCACGTACCTACGTGGAACTGCCGGAGATCCGGGCGCTGACGCTGCCCATCTATGAATATGGTGTCCGTCGGACGGAGGAGACCGACCCTGCGAGGCAGGAGGCAGTGAAGCGTGCGGTGGAGGCGGTGCTGGAAAACGGCGCGGAATTCTATGGCGTGACGGTAGATGGATTCGGCGGCGATACCGGCTGGACGACATTGGAGGAGTATTTGCGGCCCGGCGGTATCTCGGAATTTGCCGACCGTCCTCTGCGGATCGACGGCGCAGCGCGCTGGGAGGACCTCAACGGCGATGGTGTGCAGGAGGCAATCCTGATCGTCAGGAACGGGGAAGGGGACTCCTTTGACAATGTGTGCTATGTGATCCTGACGGAAGAAAGCGGAACGGTGTATGCCTACTGCCTGAACTATATGAACAGCACCGTTCTGGAAGACGGCGTTTTCAAGACCACCTGGGGGGAGCACTACGCGGTTGCCTTCGGCGGAGGCCAGGCTTATCAGTACACGCCGGGACAGGAACTCCTATGAATCAATTATGGCCACTTTATCACAAGGAAATACCGCAATTTTTGCAGGAATTTGCCAATACGCCACCAATGCTGCGGCTGAAACGAGTGGGGATGAACTGTGGCTGTGAATATACACAGTTTCCGCTGTTTCAAAACCTTGCATCCTATTCCCGTTATGACCACAGTCTGGGCGTTGCCCTGATCGTGTGGCATTTTACCGGCAGCGTGGAGCAGTCCGTAGCGGGCCTTTTTCACGATGTAACAACCCCGGTGTTTGCCCACGTGGTGGACTTTCTCAACGGAGACCATCTGCGGCAGGAGTCCACGGAGTCGGGAGTAGCGGAATGTCTGGCGTCTTCGGCGGAGGTGTGTGCCCTGCTTGAAAAGTACGGCGTGACGGTGAAAGATGTTTCGGATTATCACCGCTATGGCGTTGCGGATAACGATGCGCCGGCGCTGTCGGCAGACCGGCTGGAATATACGCTGGGCAACCTGTTGAACTACGGCTTTGCAGATGCTGCACAACTGCGTGCATTTTACGAGGATCTGACGGTTGGGCAGGATGAGACCGGAAAGGCGGAACTGGTGTTCCGCACGCCGAAGGCGGCGTCCGCCTTTGCGCGGCTGGCACTGCGCACGGCAAAGGTCTATGTGGCGGACGAGGACCGCTTTGCGATGGAGGCGCTGGCCGGTTTGCTCCGACAGGCGCTGAAACGGGGCGTTTTGCTGCCGGCAGACTTGCTGACCACGGAAGCGGAAGTGATCGAAAAACTGCGCCGCGATGCTGTGTGTGCTGCTGCGTGGGAGCGTTTTTGTGGTTTTGCCCATATCCTGCGAAGCGAGGAGCGGCCGGCGGACGGCGTGTGGCTCCGTGTGGATGCCAAACGGCGCTGGATCGATCCGCTGGCACAGGGGAAAGGGCGTGTGTCTCAATGGGACGAAGGGTTCCGCAAGGAATTGCGTGCCTTCCGTGAAACGGATTTTTCCTGCTGGCTCAGCGCGGAATCATAACAAGAAGCGTCAGGGGGGGTTCCCCTGACGCTTTCTTTTCGCTTGTCATACGATGCCCAGAAGTTGCCGCAAGTCGGAGATCTCATAGTCGGCGTGC
>SVKT01000035.1 GCA_015068335.1 Oscillospiraceae bacterium
CTGGGCGGTGCCTTTGGCGCCGGCATCAAGGCCGCCATCTCCCAGGGTGCCAAGCGCGGATTGTTCTCCAATGAGGCCGGTATGGGCTCTACCCCCCACGCCCACGCACAGGCCAACGTGAAGGAACCCCACGATCAGGGCGTGGTCGCTATGATCGGCGTGTTCATCGATACCTTCATCGTCCTGACCCTGAATGCTCTGGTCATCATTTCCACCCTGTACACCGCTGACGGCCCTCTGGCCGGCGTGGGCGCTGCCGCTGCCAGCACCACCATCACCAAGTCCAACCTGGCACAGACCGCTTTCGGCACCGTGCTGGGCGGCAACTTCGGCGCGATGTTCGTGGCCGTCTGCCTGTTCTTCTTCGCCTTCTCCACTGTGCTGAGCTGGAATATGTTCGGTAAGGTCAATGTGCTCTATCTCTTCGGCAAGAAGAATCCCAAACTCTGCACCACCATCTACACCATCATTGCGCTGGCATTTGTGTTCATCGGCACTATGGTCTCCAACGACCTGGTCTGGGAACTGACCGACGCCTTCAACTACCTGATGGTCCTGCCCAACGCCATCGCCCTGTTCGCGCTGACCCGTATGGTCACCGAGTCCACCAAGGGCGTGGGTCTGAAAAAGTAAAAAACGCACAAAGAAGCGCCGCAGAGAGATCTGCGGCGCTTTTTCCTGCATTGACACCGGGAAGAAAAGCGGGTAAGATGACGGTGTGTCGAAAGAGGGCGAAATTGCGCCCATTTGCATACCGACGGCAGGCGGTTTTGCTTGCGAAAGAGGGATTTTATGATGGGAATCACCAAAAGACATAAATTGTCGATCCTGGCGTTTTTGCTCTGTGCGGGCCTTGCGATTGCCCTTGCCGCGCGGTCGCTTCCGGCCGGAACGGGCCCGGACGGCTCCGGGCAGGAAACGCCGCCGCAGGAACAGGTGCCGGAAGAACCGCCGGTCACCATCGAGATGATCCGGGAGGCGGTGTTCGCGGACATCCCCGCAGACGACCCCGCTTATGACGCTGCCGCCTTTGTGCAGTATTACGGTCTCCTGACCGCGGATGCCGACGGTGTGTTCGGCCGGTACGAGCCGCTGCGGCGCGGGGAACTGGAAGCGGCGCTCCGGGTTATGTGCGGCGAGGAGCCGGGCGCCGCGAGCGCGGCGGACGCCGACCCCAACGCCTTCGTGACCCGAAAGGATCTGGCGGACGCGTTGTATCGCACCGCAGCGGCTTATGGCTGGGCCAATACGAAGGGCTGGGGGGAGGATCACCCGGCAGACCATCCCCTCTCCAAGGGGCAGTGCTTTGTGCTGTGCAACGGCCTGTTCCGCTCCTTTGAGAGGCATAACGACCAGCCGCTGACAGCGGTCTCCCGCTTGCAGGCGGCGCAGGCGCTGACGGGTCTGTGCGCATACAGCCGCGCTGTGCCGTCGGCATCGCTGGCAGGCGAGATTTTCGCGGCGCTGCCGGAATTTGAAGTTACATCCGCGGTGTTGGGTAATTCCGCAGCCGTTATGGATGCGGTGGATGCCGCGGCACAGAAATACGGCGCCGACGGCGTGCAGGTGGCGGTGGTGGAAAACGGCAAAGTCACTTTTAGTTATGCCTATGGCTGGGCTACGGTGAACACCGACCGGATGACCATCGACCACAAACTGCGCGTGGCCTCCATCTCCAAGGTGGCGGTGGGACTGACCGCGATGCTGCTGCGGGAGCAGGGCGTCATCGATCTGGATGAGAGCATCGGCACTTACTGGGGGATGGATGTGAAGAATCCCAACCACCCCGACACGCCGGTCACCATCCGCTCGCTGCTGACCCATACCTCGTCCATCGTCAACGCGGGGGATGACGAGCCCCGGACCTATCAGAGCGTGTATAACAGACTGCAAAACGGCTATTTCAGCCGTGCCGTCCCCGGCGATATCGGCTATTGGAGTTACAACAACTACGCCTTCGCCGTGCTGGGTATGACGCTGGAACTGGCCTCCGGCCGTCTGTTGGATGACATTCTGGGCGAGAACCTGTACAGCGCGATGGGCATCGACGCGGTCTTCGCCTCCGGCGATATCCGGGACACCGACCGGTTGGTGACGCTGTACCGCAGCAACGGCGCGGTGGCCCGCAGCGTGGAGATGCAGAAGAATCTGCACAATGACCCCACCCCCGGCGCCAAAGGCGCTTTCTTCGCCGGCGGCCTGACGGCCAGCGCCACCGACGTGGCGAAACTGATCGCCCTGCTGGCAGGGGACGGACGCTACGAGGGCGTGCAACTTTTGAGCGAGGAATCCGTGGCGCTGATGGAGCAGTACAACGAGCGGGCAGTGCCCGGCGGTTCCTATCAGGGTCTGCCGATGCGGTACTTCCCGGACCTTTACGGCACCTCCGGCGTGTATTTCCACACGGGCAGCGCCTACGGCGTGTACAACTGCGCCTCCTATGATCCCGAGACCGGCAACGGCGTGGTGGTGCTGACGGTGGGCGCTTACGGCGATAAGGACGACCACGGCATCTACAAGGTGTGCGCGGAGATCAATGAATTTATTTACGGAGTGATTAACCAATGAAGAAAGAATGGAAACAGTTTGCAGCCTTTCTGCTGGCGCTGGTGCTGACCGCCGCCCTGACCGTGGGCTGTGCGCCTGAAAAAGACGACGCAGAGGATGTTCCTGTGGATTCCGAGCAGACCGAGACCCCGGACGTGCCCGTGGAGCCGGAGGAACCCGAGATCGTGGAGCCTCAGGAAGTGGTGTCCACGCTGGTGGTCTGCGGTGATATGATGACCCACCTGCCCATCACCCAGGACGCGTGGAACGCCGAACGGGGCTGGTACGATTTCACCCGCCTGATGGCGGCGGCGGAGCCCTACGTGTCCATTGCGGACGGCGCGGTGGTCAATCTGGAAACCACCCTGGCCGGCGGCCCCAACTACTCCGGCTATCCCAACTTCAACGCCCCCGATATGCTGGCTTACGAGTTGAAGGATCTGGGCTTCGACCTGATTATGACCTCCAACAACCACAGCCTGGACAAGGGCGGCAAGGCGGTCATCCGCACGCTGGACGTGCTGGACGAGGTGGGCCTGCTCCACGTGGGCACCAGCCGCTCCCAGGAGGAGTATGACAACAACGTGCAGGTGCTGGACGTGGGCGGCATCTCCGTCGCGTTCCTGGCCTACACCTACGGCACCAACGGCATTCCCACGCCTTCCTCCGCGCCCTATGCGGTGAACCTGTTCAACACCGACTACCTGACCTATATGTCCACCCCGGACACCGAGAAGATCCTCGCCGACCTGGAACTGGCCCAAAACACCGGCGCCGATCTGGTGGCCGTGATGATCCACTGGGGCAACGAGTACCAGACGACCCAAAACAGTTACCAGAAGAAGATCGCCAAGCTGCTGACGGAAAACGGCGCCGATCTGGTGCTGGGCGGCCATCCCCACGTGTTGCAGCCGATGGAAATGACGGACGTGACCTATGCCGACGGTACCACCGGCGAAGCCTTTGTCAGTTATTCTCTGGGCAACTTCATCTCCTCCCAGAACTATGAACTCACCGACACTACCGTGGTGCTGACGGTGGAACTGACCAAAAATCTGGAAACCGGCGAGACCCGGGTTTCCGACTACTGGTATCGCCCGATGTTTATGCTGGACCGGGAGGGCGGCACCAACCGCTTCGAACTGCTGGACATCTACGCGCAGTTGGAGAACGAGGATCTGAGCGACTCCCTGCGTCAGCCCTTGGAGAAGGCGTTGGAAAACATCCACAAGATCCTGGGCCCCGAGCACGACGAGGTCTATCGCCAGCAGCAGGCGCAGCAGCCCTCTGCGGACGCGGAACAGAGCGCGGAACCCCAGACCCCTGCCGCATAATGCAGACGCTGCCGCAGTTCACTCTGCGGCAGCGTTTTTCTGTGTCTCCTGCGGCGCGGCGGGGGGAAAGAGAAGCCCCTCTGTGCCCCGGGGCAGCAGAAAGACCGGCACCCGCTCCACGGCGGGGGCGATGGCGTACATAGGAAAGAAGAAGGCGAGCCCCTCCGGCGTCAGGTAGAAGTTTCGGGCGTTGAAGGTGCGGCGCAGCCGGCGGCGCCAGTCCTCGTGGTATTGGGCGGTGCCGCTGCGGCTCTGCCGCCGGATCTCATCGCCTGCCAGCGCAAGCAGTTGCCGCCGCCACGGCCGCCGCGGCGCAAAAAAACTGCCCAGCGGCAAGGGATAGCCGGAGCGAAGATCCCAGGTGTCGCCCCAGCGCCTCACCAGCAACTGCCCCGGCAGACCCGTCTCCCGAGACTGGGTGTAAAGACTGAACAGTCCGTTTTCGCTGTATGTAACGCGGCAGGTCAGTTCCGCCCGGAAGCAGGGAAGGGGCGCGCTGGCGGCAAGGGCGGCGCGGTAGGCCGACTTTGCATAGGGAAGCAGTTGATGCTCACAATAACGAAGAAAGGCGCGGCCTTGCAGCCGGTAATATCGCCGGATGCGGCGTGCGATGCGGTCCGGATCCTCCGGAGCCGGAAGTTCCACGGAAGCGGTCAGCACCGGAATGCCGTCCTCCGTCCATTCCCGCCGGATGGTGAAATGCTGCGCGTAAAAGTCCTCGCGGCGCTCGATCATACTTGCTCCCCCTGTCTTGCCGTTTTCACCAGACTATGCGGCGGCAGCGGCGGTGGTGAATTGGCGGCGTTGGCGGTGGTGAATTTGCGGCGGGGGCGGTGGTGAATTCGCGGCTTTAAAGTGTGAAAAAATTTTGTGAAAGCCCCCTTTACTTTCACGCGCTACAATGCTAAAATATAAAAACACGGCGCCGCCGTGATTACGTGGAAATCGTCCCGGAAAGGGTGTTTGCTATGGTGAAGATCGGCAAGAAGGAAAAGAACGACCAGTTGTACAAGGCGATCCTCCAATTGAAGGACGAGCAGGAATGCTACGACTTCTTCCAGGATCTCTGCACGGTGTCCGAACTGCGCTCTATGGAGCAGCGCTTTGAGGTGGCCTCTTTGCTGGACGACGGAATGATCTACAACGACATTCTGGAACGCACCGGCGCTTCCAGCGCCACCATCAGCCGCGTCAACCGCTCTTTGAGTTACGGCACCGGCGCCTATGAGAAACTCTTCCGGCGCATCAAAAAGGACAAAGAGGAATGAGCAGTTACGACGCGCTGGCTTCCAGTTACGACGGCTTGATGGCCGACGGCAGTTACCGCAAACGGGCGGACTGGCTGGAACGGCTGTTCAAAAAGAGCGCCATCCCGGTGCATACCGTGCTGGATCTGGCCTGCGGCACAGGTACCATTGCCTGTCTGCTGGCGGAGCGGGGCTATGAGGTCATCGCCACGGACGGTTCCATCGAGATGCTGACACAGGCGGCAGAGAAAGCGGCGGCCCTTGCCGGGCAGCCGCCTTTGTTCCTGCATCAGGCGATGTCCCGTCTGCGGCTGCACCGGCAGGTGGATGCGGTGGTGTCCACCATCGATTCCCTGAACTATCTGACAAGGGAATCCGCCATCCGGGAGACGTTTTGCAGAGTCCACCGCTGGCTCAAACCCGGCGGACAGTTTATTTTCGACGTCAACTCGCCCGGCAAGTTCCGCCGGATGGACGGGCAGATGTATATGGACGAAACGGAGGACAGTTTCTGCGTCTGGCGCACCTTCTTCTCCGAGCGCACGCAGGTGTGCACCTATCAGGTGGACCTGTTCCGCTTGCGGGAGGACGGCGCCTGGGAACGGGACTTCGAGGAGCATCGGGAACGCGCGTGGAGCGAGGAGCAGTTGCGGCTGTTCCTGCGGGACGCGGGCTTTGACCGGGTCACCGTCACCGGCGACCTGACGATGAAGCCGCCGGCGGCCGACGAGGATCGGCTGATCTTCCGGGCGGTAAAGAACAAGGAATGAGGCAGAAAACAATGAGCGATCGTTTGGTACGCGCCATCAGCAAGGATGGCTTTGTAAAGGCGGTGGCGGTGACCACCGCAGACCTGACGGAACGGGCACGGCAGATCCATAAGACCACGCCGGTGGCCACGGCGGCGCTGGGCCGCACGCTGGCGGCGGCTTCTATGCTGGGCAACGCCCTCAAAGGCGAGGGCACCAGCCTGACCCTGCGCATCAACGGCGGCGGTCCTCTGGGCACCGTGCTGGCTGTGTCCGACAACGAGGGCAACGTCCGCGGCACGGTGGACAATCCTCAGGTGGACATCCCCCTGCGCGCCGACGGCAAACTGGACGTGGGCGGCGCCGTGGGCGTGGACGGCACCCTGACCGTCATCCGCGACCTGAATATGAAAGACCCCTACGTGGGCAGCGTGGGCCTGCTGGGCGGCGAGATCGCCGAGGACCTGGCGGCCTACTTCGTGGAATCCGAGCAGATCCCCTCCGCCTGCGGTCTGGGCGTGCTGGTGGACCGCGACCAGAGCGTGCTGGTCTCCGGCGGCTACCTGATCCAACTGCTGCCCGGCGCCGGCGACGACATCATCACAATGGTGGAGGGCGGCATCTACGCTGCCGGCCCTGTGACGGAACTTCTGAAAGAGGACAGCGACCCCGAATCCCTGCTGCGCCGCGTGATGAGCGACTTCGAACTGGACATTCTGGAAACCACGCCCATCGAGTACCGCTGCTATTGCAGCCGCGACCGGATGGAGCGCGCGCTCATCAGTATGGGCCGGGAGGAACTGTCCGCTATGATCCGCGAGCAGGGCGACGCGGAGTTGACCTGCCGCTTCTGCGACAACGTGCAGCACTTTTCCAAAGCCGAACTGGAAAGCCTGCTGGAAGGTATGGGCGAAAAAAACTGAACTTTTTGAAAAATTAGGGTTGACAGAGCCCGGGCACTTGCGTATAATAACCCTTGCCGTTTGATGAAGCGGCGACGGGGGAGCATAGCTCAGCTGGTTAGAGCACCTGCCTTACAAGCAGGGGGTCACTGGTTCGAGTCCAGTTGTTCCCACCACGAATGGCCCGGTAGTTCAGTTGGTTAGAACGCTAGCCTGTCACGCTAGAGGTCGACGGTTCGAGCCCGTTCCGGGTCGCCATTTCCCACGAGATGGATCTTCATCTCGTGGGTCCCTTTCGGGGTTGAAATTCCCCACCGCATCTGTATGATGCGGCGAAAGATTTGCCCAGATAGCTCAGTTGGTAGAGCAGTGGACTGAAAATCCACGTGTCGCTGGTTCGATTCCGGCTCTGGGCACCATTTGCGGGCTTAGCTCATCTGGTAGAGCGCCACCTTGCCAAGGTGGAGGTAGCGAGTTCGAGCCTCGTAGCCCGCTCCAATTCAATGCCCACACGAAAGTGTGGGCATTGAAATCAAAAAAAGGTGGACTTTTTCAAACAGTCTGCATATAATAGAAATATCCCCTATGGTGACATAGCCAAGTGGTAAGGCAAGAGTCTGCAAAACTCTCATTCCCCGGTTCAAATCCGGGTGTCACCTCCAAACGATCCCCGGAGCCGCAAGGCTTTGGGGATTCTTTTTTTCACGGGCGGCTGCGGCTTTTATTGTACCTGCTGTCATTTGCGCGGGCGAGAGTTGATAATGCCTTTGCGGAGTGATACGTTAATCATAATGAGCATTTTTAGGAAATATCACAAAGAGCGTACCTGAAAATGTGTGGTTTCAACAAAAACTGGGACACAAAATTGAAAACTTTGGGTTTCTTTTTTGAGGATGCAGTTGATTTTCTTTGGCATCCTTGTTAAAATTATGATAGATATGTACTAAAACACAAAGTTCTGCAAAGATGCCGTCGGGCGCTATGTACTTGGGATCGAATACGGGCAACCGTTTTGATACAGCAAATTTTTAGTTAGGAGAAGAACGTTATGAAGAAACTCGCAGCAATGTTTCTGGCTCTGGCAATGGTCGTGACGATGCTTCCTGCCGCTTTGGCGGCGGAAATAGTGCCGTTCACGGACGTTGCCGCGGATTATTGGGCGGCGGATGCCATCGAATGGACCTATGAACTGGGTTATATGAAGGGCAAGACCGACACCACCTTTGAGCCTTCCGGCAATGTGAGCCGTCAGCAGGTCTGGATGGTCCAGGCCCGTATGGCCGGCAACGATCCCGCCAATATGGCCGAGGCCAAGGCCTGGGCTATGGACGAGGGCATTTCGGACGGTACCAACCCCGGCAAGGCGGTCACCCGCCAGCAGTTGGTGACGATGCTGTGGCGTTCCTACGGTGAGCCTGCGGCAGAACTGTCTGTGCTGGACACCTATCCCGATGTGAACGATGTGGCCTCCTATGCCAAGGAAGCGATGGCCTGGTCCGTGACCGCCGGCATCATCGGTGGCACCACCGACGGCCGTCTGGATCCTATGGGCAACGCCTCCCGCGCACAGTTTGCCGTCATCCTGAAACGCTTCTGCGACTGGGAAGATCAGGAGATCGTGACGCCCGACGAGACGTACACGGTGACCTTTGACCGCAAGGACGGCACCGCTGCCAAGACCTTCGCCGTGAAGGCGGGCGAGACCGTGGAGCGCATCGGCAATCCCTACCGCGGCGGCTATACCTTTAAGGGCTGGTTCACCGCTCCCACCGGCGGTGAGAAGTTTGACTTCGCCACCGCCATCGAGGGCGACCTGACCCTGTATGCACAGTGGACCAAGACTGCTTACGCAGATACCCACGTCCACACTTACGGCGACTGGGTCAGCAACAACGACGGCACCCACACCCGTACTTACAACTGCGGCCACGAGGGTAGCGAGACTGCCGACTGCGGCTATACCTACACCGATGAGGGCGAGTCTGGTCACCTGAAAAACTGCTCCGACTGCGGCCATTCTGCCGGCGAAGCCCACGTGTACAATGAGCAGGATCTGTGCGTCTGCGGCGGCGTGAAGCACGTCCACGACTATGTCTATACTCCCAACTACGACGGAACCCACACCAAGACCTGCTGCGAAACCGTCGTTGAGGATTGCTCCTATGCCGACGGCGATGTCTGCACCTACTGCGAGTATGACAAGTCTGCTGCGGCTATGATCGGTGACGTCTATTACGCAACTCTCGCTGATGCGTTTGCTGTCGGCGGTGAGGTTGTCGTTCTCAAGGACATTGCCCTGACCGAAGGCCTGACCATCGCAGCAGACAAGACTGTTGTGCTGGATCTGAACGGCAAGACCGTGTCTATGGCGGACGCTTCCGGCGCCACGGCTGCGATGATCGCGAACAACGGTGCCCTGACCATCAAGGACAGCAGCGAAGATGAAAATGGCGAAAACGGCACCGGCAAGTTGACCTTCGGCACCACCACGCCCAGCCTGAACAATGCCTACGCCAGCAATACCGTCAGCAACCGCGGCATCCTGACGGTTGAGGGCGGCAGCATTGAAAACACCTCTGTCGGCGGCGCTTGCTACGCACTCGACAACTATGCCGGCAGCACCGCGACCATCAACGGCGGCGAGCTGACTGCAGAGAAGACCACTGTCCGTATCTTCGACTGGACCAACGGTGCTGAGAGCGTGCTGAATGTCAATGGCGGTACGATCCTGAGCAAGGATGGCTACGGCATCAACCTCAATATGGGCAACACCCCCACCGTTGCGCTGAACATCTCTGGCGGTACGGTTACCACTGAAGATACCGACTATAACCTCGCTGTTTATGTTATCAGCAAGGGCAGCGCTGAGAATGTGACCATCAATGTCACCGGCGGAACCCTCAATGGCAACTTCGCCCTGAACGGCCTCACCTCCACCACGATGACGGCCGGCGCGATCTCTGTTTCCGGCGGCACCATCGAAGGCGTGATCTGCTATGATACTCCCGCCTATGGCTTCGTCACCGGCGGCACCTTTGCTGCTGATCCCGGCGCTTATGTGGCGCTCGGCTATGCCGCCACTGAGAGCAACGGCGTCTGGACGGTCGCAGCCACTGTTGTGAATCCCGTTGCCAAGATCGGCAACGACCTGTACGCCTCTCTGGCAGAGGCCATTGCCGCCGCACAGGACGGCGATACCATCGACGTGCTGCCCGGCACCATCACCGAGCGCATCAGCCCCTGGAGCGGCGACAGCACCCACGCCATCGAGAAGTCCATCACCCTGCTGGGCGCCAACGCTGACAACGATCCCCGCACCGAGGCCTGGGATGAGACCAACGCCACCATCCTGACCGGCGGTATGTATCTGGGCTATGACGATTCCAAGACCCGCGACCACACCATTGTGGTCAAGGGCTTCACCTTCGAAGGCTGCGACCTGACCGTCTTCGACCAGAAGAACGTTACGGTCGAAAACAACCTGTTCACCAACGCGTCCGGCGGCGCCATCCTGGTTTCCGACCTGGCCCGCGACGGTGCTGAGGGTTCTGCCGTGATCCGCCATAACGTGGTCGACGGCGGCAATGTGGGCATCGAGGTCCGCAGAGGCCACGACATTGAGGTCGTGGAGAATGTGGTCAAGAACACCCAGGATCAGGCCATCCAGCTCACCGGCAGCGTGACCGGCACCGCAACGGTCGAAGATAACGAGATCTCCGACTGGGGCAAGAACGGCGTTTCCGGCCGCGCCCTGCGCGTGGTGCTTGCCGGCGGCACGCTGACCTTCACCGGCAACGTGATGACCAACGCGGCGGCTCCCGAGGAGTTCGTCAAGATCACCGGCACCGGCACCGTGAACGACCTGGCCGACAACACCTGGAACGGCGGTGTGGTTTACGTCATCGACGAGTTCCGCATCTACGACCTCGCCCAGCTGAAGACCTTCCGTGATAAGGTCAACGCAGGCGAGACCTACTCCGGTAAGACCGTCAAGCTGATGGCTGACATCGATCTGAACAACGAGGAATGGACTCCCATCGGCAACAAGGCCAACCCCTTCAGCGGTACTTTTGACGGCAACGGCAAAACCGTTTCCAATCTGAAGATCAGCGGCAGCAACGATGCTGTTGGCTTCTTTGGCCATACCACCGCTGCTCTGAAGAACCTGACCGTTAACAACGCTGTTGTTTCCGGCAGTAAGACCGTGGGCGCCATCTCCGGTTGGGCCTACACCGGCACTGTTACCAACTGCCACGTGACCGGCACCATCCAGATCACCGGCAACTATAAGGTTGGCGGCATCACCGGCGGTGACTACGCTAAGCTGAGCAATTGCTCCGTGATTGGCGATGCCGGCAGCTATATCAAGGGCGTTTATGCCGAGGCAGATCTGGAAGGCGATAATATCGGCGGCATTATGGGCTTCCGTGCCGAGGCCACTTCTATCGACGTCCCTGTCATTGAAAACTGCACCGCAGAGATCGATGTGATGGGTACCCGTAAGGTTGGCGGTATTGCAGGCAGCGCCGGCAACAGAGTGACTGTCGTCGACTGCGAGTATACCGGTGACGTTTCCACCAACGCATCTTCCGAATATTTCAACGATAACATCAAGAAGCTGTTCGTGGGCGGCATCGTGGGCGAGGCAGCTCACGCCGGTTCCATCAACATCACCAACTGCACTGTGAACGCAGGCTCCACCGTTTCCGGCTGGGATGGCCTCGTCGGCGCCATCTGCGGCGGTCACCGTGCTTCCAATGCTACCACCATCAACGTCACTGACTGCACTTCCAACGGCACCGTTATTCTGGTCATCCCCGGCACCACCGTTACGATGACCAAAAATGAAGGCTCCCAGAACTACGGCACGGTCTACGTCAACTCCAAGGAAGACCTGCTGTACCTGCCCACTCTGGTCGCAAATTGGGCGGATCTGTTCTCCAACGGTCTGGGTACTGCATACAGCAACTATGCCCCTCAGAACGGCGGCAAGGGCGTGAATTATTACTACGACTGGACCTGGGACATCAAGCTGACTACCGATATTGACTTCGGCGGTGCGGAGATTGATCCCATTGAGCTTGGGAAAAAGAGCGTGTTTGACGGCCAGGGCCACACGATCAAGAATGCTGTCATCAAGACCGATTCTGCTACCGAAAACGGGGCTGGCCTGTTTGTTAACTCGAACTGTGGATTTATTAATCTGAAACTGGACGAAATTCACGTCACCGGTAGCAATGTTGGTAACTCCACCGCAGGCATTCTCGTGGATTCTCCCAATAAAGCCATCAGCAACATCACCATTACCAATTCCTCCGTTACCGGCGGCAAGTACACCGGCGGTGTTGTGGGCTACAATTACGGCAGCGTGACCGATTGCACCCTCACCAACTGCACCGTAAAGGGCGGCTATAAGCTGGGCGGTATCATTGGCTACATCTGCTCCAGCGTCGGCGGATCCGATGTCACCGGCAACACCCTGACCGGCTGCGCCGTGGACGGCATCGGCGGCGGCGTTTACGCCGGCGGCAAGGATAAGTACGTTGTGGGTCAGGTCGTTGGCAACTACAACTGCGACGGCATCTGCAACAACAACACCGTCACCGGTATGACCACCTCCGCAGCGTCTGCCATCGGTGAGATCGAAGCCGGAAAGACCGTTACCCAGTAACGGCGAACAGCTTTGACAGCGCGGCGCAGAAGCACCGCATAAAACCAATACGAAAGCCCCCCGAAGCCAACCGGCTTCGGGGGCTTTTTTGCGCCCTGCGGCGGGGGAGCAGGGGTGAAAAACGGCAAAAAAACATCGGCTGAGGCGGGGTGCCGCGCCCCATCGCCGAACAGGCTTTCCTGACAGGCTCTGCAAGGGCTGCGCGGAGCTGTGCCGGACAAAAATCTGGGAAATGTTGGAAGTGCTGCTTTTCTTGTGTTGGTTTTGTACAAAACATACAATATGTACTTGGGTGTAGAAAAAAACGCCTGTTTTTTGGCGGATTTGATGCCGAAAGATGTTTACTCGAAAGCTGTTTTACATAAATAGAGGAGTAGAATAAATTTGTACTTATATAGATAAATGTGGAAATTTATCTCTTGCAAAGCGAATTCCGAACCCGCGATTTTGCCCCCGCCCCGGACGAGGCGTGCGGCGCAGAAGGCGCGGGCGGCTGCGGAGTTTCCCGCGCGAACGGCGGCGAAACAGGAAAGACCGCTGTCCGTTTGCTTTCACATATCGAAAGGGGATGGTTGGATACGTAGGACGAACCCGCGCTCTTGCGCCGCGTGGCGTAGGGGGGCGGATAGCCTGCATCCGGATCAAAAGAAACGCGAGCGGCCTCGGGTTTTGAGTTTTCCACCGGAAGCAGAATCGAACAGACGATGCGCGAAGCGGCTCACGCTTGTGAGGCGGCCACCGTTGGAAGACTCGAAAACTACTGTCGCGACGGCTGATGGAAAAACGGGATCAGCCGGAAAGGAAGAGAATGGGTAAGTCAATCAAAAAGGCGTGGAATGTTTTCACAAGCATTCTTGTCGCCATCGTGGTGATCGGAGCCATTGCACTGGTCGGCGTGCGGCTGGTGGGCGTGCAGGTATTTACCGTCCTGTCCGGCTCCATGGAGCCTACATA
>SVKT01000036.1 GCA_015068335.1 Oscillospiraceae bacterium
CGCCATCCGCGCGAACTTCCGCATCGGACTCACCGCGGACGGTGCGGTCTACGGCATGTTCGACAACAACGACGCCAAGGAGTCCGGCGCCGACGAGCCCGTCACGGTGACCCCCGAGACCCCCGCCGGTACGGAGACGCCCGAGACCCCCGCCGCCGGCACGGAGACGCCCGCAGTTCCCGCTCCCGCACCCGAATCCGCAGCCTGACCCCCGCAAAATCATTCCGGGAGGTACTTCTATGAAAAACGGCACTTGCCCCAAGTGCGGCGGCAGCGATGTCCATCCCGCGCTGCGCGCCGGCACAAACAGCATCCGCCCCGTGGAGGGAGCGCTCTCCGCCGCCGTGTACACCACCCACTACGTCTGCCGCGCCTGCGGCTATGTGGAGGAATGGGTCAAGCCGGAGGAACTTGCCCTTTTGCGGCAGAAGTTCGGCAAGCGCTGAAAAGGAGGACCCGCTTATGACCCGTGAAGAATTGAAAGCCGCGGCCCGGGCGATGCTGGACCGCGCCTACTGCCCCTATTCCCGCTTCCCCGTGGGGGCGGCGCTGGAATGTGAGGACGGCACGGTTTACACCGGCTGCAACGTGGAAAACGCGGCCTATCCCGCCGGCATCTGCGCCGAGCGCAACGCCATCTTCCACGCCGTGGCGGAGGGACACACCCGCTTGCGCCGCATCGTCATTGCCGGGAAGAGCGCGGATTTCTGCGTGCCCTGCGGCGTGTGCCGGCAGGTGATGCGGGAGTTCTCCGCCGACCTGGAAATCGTCTGCCTCAACGGCGCAGGTGAGGAAAAGACCTTTACGCTGGAAGACCTGCTCCCCCACGGCTTCGGCCCGGACTTCCTCTCCGACAACTGACACAAAAAAGAACCGACCTGTGAATCACAGGTCGGTTTTTTGTCCGCTTTTTCCAATCGCTTCGCGCCCCGCAGCGAGGCGGGCTTCGTCGTGCACCGCCGCAGTTCCGCTCTTCCGGGGCAAAGGCGCGGCTCAAACCAGTTTTTCGAAATAGAAAAACGTTTCGTCCTCGCCCGTTTTCCGCATACAGGCCGAGAGCATTTTGAAGGACGCCTGGTTCTCCCGGAAGCACTTGGCCACCACCCGGTCCAGATGCAGTTCGTACAGCGCCCAGTCCGCCACGGCGGCAAAGGCTTCCGTGCCGTAGCCGCAGCCGGCATACGCCGGGGCGATGCGGCAGCCAAGTTCCGCGCCGCCGCGGCAGTCGAAGCGGTACAGCACCGCCTCGCCGATGAACGCCCCATCCAGCCGGACGGCAAAATTCACCGCCTGCCGGTTTTCAAAGTCCCGCTGCGCCACCTGGAAGAAACTGCGCTCCTCCACCGGTGCGCCAAGGCCGGCCACGTCGTCGTAGCCCCACCAGCGGTTGCGCGCGCCGTCCAGCACCAGTGCATTGTAGGCGGGGATGTCCTCCTCCCGCAGCGCGGTGAGGGTGAGCCGCTCCGTTTTCAGGGCGGGGATCTCCGTTCCGCCGCGGGTCATCAGGGCGTTCTGCACCCGGACCGTGAACTTGGAGGCCAGATGCGCCGGGCCGTATTGCAGTTTGGAGGTGCGCAGACCCCGGTCCGCCGCGTCGTCCTCCCGGTTGACCCACTGGCAGCCGTCGCCGAAATACGATATGAACTCCTGCACCAGTGTGGGATACACGCCGGTGTAGGAATATAATGCCTTTTCGATGTGTATGATGAGGGTGTCGCCGCACTTCTCCGCCAGAGACAGCGCCACCAGTTTTCCATTCACCACGATACCGCCCGTCAGGAAGAAGGGCTTGCCCGCAAGGCGCAGCATCTGTTTGGCCAGTTTCAGTTCGTCCTTCGCTTTTTCGTTCTTCCCCTTGGGAAACTCCGCCTCGTAATCCGCCCAGAAGGCCTCGATCAGCGGCGCATCCGCCCCGGTGAGCGCCCGGAACTCCGCCTCCGGCCAGAGGGTGCGGAACTTCTTGATGTGGTTGCGCTGGCCGGAATAGCGCCGCCCGGCAAACAGTTGCAGGTCCTGGCGGTAGTAGACGTAGTCCCGCCAGGTGCGGTCGTCGCAGATGGAGAGGCAGGGGTAGCGGGCCACCAGCGCGGCGATGCGGCACGCCGGCACCACGGAAAAGATCAGGGGGCGCCCCTTTTCCAGACAGTCGTGCTCCATCGCGGCCAGCGCCGCTTCCTCGTCACCCTCCGGCCCGGCCACCGGGTAGTCGAACACCATCTGCCCCTTGTGCTCGTTGCGCACCACAAGGCAGCCGGCGATCTCCGTCCACTCCGAATGCAGCACCGAGCGCCACATCAGACGCGTGCCCACGGAATATTCGCACAGGCCGTAATCACAATGTTCATAATACTCCCGCAGTTTTACCGCGTGGCGCTGCTTGACGGGTTGAAATCGATCCATACGTTTTCATCCTTTGCTTCGGTTGATTCTGCTCTGTTTGCTATTGTTGCACCGTTTCCACAATTTTGCAATCGCATTTCCCACATTGTCAGCAAATTATCAAAACTTGACGCATTTCGCAAAGTATAGTATTCTGTTTGTAATCTGCACCTATGCAGAAAGAAAGTGTGCAACGCAAAAAACATATTGAGAAAGGGTGTTTCTATGGAAAATAACAGAGGTTCCTGGGGCAGTAACCTGGGATTCATTATGGCGGCCATCGGCTCCGCCATCGGTATGGGCAACCTGTGGGGCTTCCCCTACAAAATGGGCGCCAACGGCGGCTTCCCCTTCCTGATCATCTATTTGTTCTTCGTCATCACCTGCGGTGTTGTCTGTATGGGCGTTGAGATGGTCATCGGCCGCAAGACCGGCAAGAGCCCCGTTCTGGCAATGTCCCAACTGGGCAAGCGGTACAAGATCGTCGGCTGGTTCGGCGTTCTCTCCGCCACCATCATTATGGGCTTCTACACGATGCTGGTGGGCTACGCCGTGCGCTATATGCTGGGCTTCGGCATCCAGATCTTTGGCGCCAGCGGTTTCGGCGGAATGGGCGGCACGGATTTCTTCGTGGGCTACACCTGCTCCCCCTGGGTGGTGCTGGCCTTCACCCTGCTGACCTTTGCCCTGTGCTACATCATCGTGGCCGGCGGCATTGAGACCGGCATCGAGAAGTTCAACAAGGTGGGTATCCCCGCCCTGTTCGGCATCCTGATCGTCATTATCATCTACAACTTCACGCTGGAAGGCGCTTCCCAGGGTCTGGTCTATATGTTCACCACCAAGGGTATGGAGATGGCCGGCACGGAGTTCAACTTCATCACCGCCTGCCGTATGGCTGCCGGCCAGATGCTGTTCTCCTGCTCTCTGGGTATGGGCGCTATGATCACCTACGGCTCCTATCTGGGCAAGGACGCCAACATCTCCAAGAACGCCTGGATCATCCCCGCAGCTGACACCTCCGCCGCCATTCTGGCGGGTCTGGCCATCTTCCCTGCCGTGTTCGCACAGGGCGGCTCCCCCAAGGGCGGCCCCGGATTGCTGTTTATGACGATGCACGACACCTTCACCTCTATGGGCTGGATCGGCAATGTCATCGGCTTCCTGTTCTATCTGCTGGTCATCTTCGCAGGCATTTCCTCCTGCATCTCCCTGATGGAAGTGACCTCCGCCCACATCATCGACTCCTCCGCCGCCAAGAGCAAGCCTATGAGCCGCAAAAAGGCCGTGGGTATCGTCACTCTGATTATGGTGGTCCTGTCCATCCCCGTGTGCCTGGACCAGTTGGGTATGGGCAGCATCATTCCTCCCTTCTACAATTCCTTTATGGCCGAAGGCAGCAAGGACCTGCTGGACGTCTATGACCTGCTCTCCGAGGGCATTATGATGCCTCTGGGCGCCATTTTGATGTGCCTCATCGTTGGCTGGAAGAAGGGCCTGAACTGGATGGAGGAGGAAGTGGAACTGGAAGGCAACAAGTTCCACACCAAGAAGTTCTTCCACATCTGCGTCAAGTACGTCACCCCGCTGGTGATGGTGTTCGTGCTGGTGGCGCTGGTGCTGTCCTACATCAACGTGTAAGACCCGCAAATTTCGCAGCATCCCCAAAAACAGCGAACAGGCGCCGCAAATGCGGCGCCTGTTTTTTTGCGCGGCGGGGCGTTTTGCGCTGTGGTTGCCGGACGGCGGGCGTTTTTGTACAGGCGGCAGGCGGCGTTTCGCAGGGCGGCGCGAGGGCGTTTTTACCGGCGGCAGGGCGTCAACGGCGCGGCGGTTGCAAGCGCACCGCTCCGGGCGCAAAAAAAGAGAAGGTGAGATCACCTTCTCTTCTTTTCGTTAATTCATCTGCTTGCGGCGGGAGAGGTTCATCGTGCCGTCCTGCATCGCGTTGAGGGATTCCAGGCTCTTGCCGGTGCCCAGCGCCACGCAGCCGATGGCATCCTCGGCGATGACGGTGGTGATGCCGGTACGGGCGGTGACCAGTTTATCAAAGCCGGAGACCAGGCTGCCGCCGCCGGTCATCATAATTCCGTTGGTGGAGATGTCCGCCACCAGTTCGGGGGGCGTGCGTTCCAGCACGGAGTGGATGGTCTCCATAATGCGCTCCACAGGCTCCTCAAAGGCGTCCAGCATCTCGGTGGAGCTGACGGTGACCACCTTGGGAAGACCCGTGAGCAGGCAGCGGCCCTTGACGTCCATCGTCTCCTCCTCGTCCTTGGGGAAGACGCAGCCGATCTTCTTCTTCATTTCCTCTGCGGTGCGCTCGCCGATGAGCAGGTTGTGGGTGCGGCGCATATACTTCACCACGGCCTCGTTGAGTTGGTCGCCGGCGATCTTGATGGAGGAACTCTCCACCACGCCGCTGAGGGAGATCACGGCGATATCCGCCGTGCCGCCGCCGATGTCCACCACCATATGGCCGTCGGGCTTGGCGATGTCGATGCCGGCGCCGATGGCGGCGGCAACGGGTTCTTCGATCAAAAACACCTTGCGGGCGCCGGCCTGGATGCCGGCGTCGATGACGGCACGCTCTTCCACTTCCGTGATGCCGGAGGGCACGCAGATCATCACCCGGGGCTTGAAGAAGGAGAAGCCCACTGCCTTATGGATGAATTCCCGGAGCATCCGCTCGGTCATATCATAGTCGGAGATCACGCCTTCCCGCAGGGGACGGATGGCAACGATGTTGCCGGGGGTGCGGCCCAGCATCGCCTCTGCGTCCGTGCCGACTTTCAGCAGTTTGCCGGTGTTCCGGTCCATTGCCACCACGGAGGGCTCGTTGAGCACAACGCCCTTTCCCTTTACATAAACCAGCACCGATGCCGTGCCGAGGTCAATACCGATATCCTTTGCGATTGGCATACATCCACCTCATTATCCATAGTTTCGTTATGATGAGCGGTTTTTCCGCGCATATTCATACATCATATATTATATCGGCTGGGCGGAATGATTGCAAGTCTATTCCCCCGCGTTTTTTCGATCTTTTTTCTGTACCCGCACCCGCGCCGCCACCACGCAGACCACGCACTCCGCCTCTGCGTCCCGCAGCACGCGGGCGCATTCTTCCAGCGTGGCGCCGGTGGTGCAGACGTCGTCGATGAGCAAAACGCGCTTTCCGGCCGTCTCCTCCGCGGCCTCGTAGGCACCCAGCACGTTGGCGCGCCGGGCGGCGGCGTCTTTCATCCCGGATTGGGGCGGTGTGTCCACCACCTTGACCAGCAGTTGCCGGGGCTCCGTTTCCCACAGGAGGCAGGTCTCCCGGGCCAGCAGTTCCGCCTGATCGTAGCCCCGCCGGCGCAGCCGTCTGCGGCTGACCGGCACCCACGTCACGGCGTCGAACCCGCCGGAAAATTCTTCCGCCGCACAGTGGGCCATCAGGGTGCCGATGGGCGCCGCCGCGGCAGAGATGCCCTGAAATTTCAGGCGCAGGATGCCCTCCCGGGCGCACCCCTCGTACCACAGGGGCGCGGCGCAGCGGAGCCCGCCCGTCCCCTCCCAGCGGCACTCCGCCTCCGTTGTCCAGGGCAGTTCCTTTTCGCAGATAACACAAATCCCCGCCGAGTCCTGCACCCTTGCGCAGAAGGGGCATTTCGGCGGGAAGAGGAGGTTTATTATTTTCTCCGACAATTTCATTTCAGCAGTTCATCGTATGTCGTATGCAGCGCATTCCGGATGCTGCGGAGTTGCGAAGCCTTGATATGCTGACTGCCCTTCTCGATTTTCACAAGGCTTTCTCTTGTGATCTCGATCCCTTCCAACTGCAAAAGGCGTACCAAATCCACCTGACGAAGATTGTTTTTCTTGCGAATTTCCCGGATATTTGCACCAATATGAATATCCTATTTGATCTTCTGCTCCATAGTCAGCCTCCACAAACCGAACCCGTTTCGGTCCACTTTTGCTTTTATTCTATGGAGTTAGATTGTACAAAAGGTTCTCATTCTAGCACATTTTTGATTCCTCCGGAATCCGGGGAGAATGCACCCCCCATTTTCTTTGCTTGCGCCAAAGAAAACGGGCCGTGCACGGTCCAAAAGAAACCGCTTGGGCCGACAAATGGCGTTGCCGCCATTTGCGGCAAATACGAGGGCTCGGGAAAGAGACCCCTCAGAAAACTTCGGTTTCAGCGTTGGGCGCGAGCAGAAGCCCGGCAATTTCATCGGCGTTCAGCCGCGCGAACCGGAATTGCAAGAACGGGCAAAACCTGACTTGCCTTGCTTCTCTTTCCGCTGCCGCTGCCGCCCCTCGGGGTGGGGAATCCAAAGGGGAGGGACCGCAGTCCCTCCCCTTTGTGTCGTTAGGGGGTGTGGGGGCGAAGTCGAAACGCCCCCACATTTCTCTTCGAGGGGTTTGGGGACGGTTCTCTTTTCAAAAGAGAATGGTCCCCAGGCATTCCTTTGGCAAGGCCAAAGAAAATGGGGATTCATCTTTGAGGTGTTTTTGCGCCAAAGACATCTTCCCCCAAGCGTTTTTTGTCGCAAATCCGCAAAATTTACGCCTCGTTATGGGCCAGCCGCCAGCGCAGGCCGGAATAGCGTCTTTGCTGCTTGTCGTTGGCCGCCATTGCGCGGATGACCGCGTCGTCGCCCACGATGACCAGCAGTTCCCGGGCGCGGGTCAGCGCCGTGTACAGCACGCCACGCACCATCAGCGACGGCGCTGCGGGCATCGCCGCCAGCACCACGCAGCGGTATTCGCTGCCCTGGGCCTTGTGGATGGTCTGGGCGTAGGCCAGTTCCACCTCGTTGAGCATATCCAGCGCATAGAGGGCGGTGCGGCCGTCGAAGTCCAGCGTCAGCCACTGGCCGGAGGGATCGATTTGGAGGATCTTGCCCACGTCGCCGTTGAAAATGCCGGTACCCACGGTGCCGTCCCCTTTTTCCCACACCACATCGTAATCGTTGCGGGTCTGCATAATGCGGTCGCCCTCGCGGAACACCCGGTCGCCCCAGAGGAGTTCCCGCCGCCCGTCCCGGGGCGGATTCAGCGCCGATTGCAGGCAGCGGTTCAGGTTCAGCGTTCCCGCCGCGCCCTTGCGGGTGGGGGTGAGCACCTGGATCTGGTCGGCGGGGATGCCCATCTTCTCCGGCAGGCGCGTGGTGCAAAGTTCCACCACGGTGGACACGGCGCGCTCGCCGTCCCGCCGGCAGAGGAAGAAGCAGTCCTCCCCCTGGGCGTTGGACAGCCGGGGCGGCTCGCCCAGATTCACGGCGTGGGCGTTGCGGATGATGGCGGACTGCTCCGCCTGCCGGAACACCTCCCGCAAAAACACAGTCTCCACCCGCTTGCTGCGGATGAGGTCGGAAAACACGTTGCCCGCCGCCACGGAGGGCAACTGGTCGGCGTCGCCCACCAGCACCAGCCGGGTGCCCGGACGCAGCGCGCGCAGCAGAGCGGAAAAGAGGGTCAGATCCACCATACTCATCTCATCCACGATGACGGCGTCCGCCTCCAAGGGGTCTTTCTCCGTCCGCTGGAAGGTCACCTGCCGGGTGGCCTCGTCCCAGCGCATCCCCAGCAGGCGGTGGATGGTCTGGGCCTCCATACCGGTCACTTCGCTCATACGCTGGGCGGCGCGGCCGGTGGGCGCCGCCAGCACGATATGCAGTCCCATTTTCTGAAACAGCGCCACGATGCCCCGCACCGTGGTGGTCTTGCCCGTGCCGGGGCCGCCGGTGAGCAGCACCACGCCGTTGCGCGCCGCCAGTTCCACCGCCTGCCGCTGAGCCGGGGCATAGGTGATGCCCGCCGCCGTTTCGATCTCCCGGACGGTGCGCGCCGCCTGCCGGCTCTCGTCGTTTTGGGCGGAAAGCAGGCCGTTCAGCCGCGCGCAGGCGGAGACCTCCGCCTCCCACAGCCGCCGGAGGTAGCAGGCCTCCACGCCGGACACCTGCTCCTGCACCACGGCCCGGCTGGCGATGAGTTCGTCCAGCGCCTGCTCCACGGTCTCGCCGCCGCATTCCAGCAGTTGGCAGGTGGCTGCCACCAGTTTGTCCCGGGGCAGAAAGACGTGGCCGTTGTTTTCGTTGTGATACAGTTCAAACAGCACCGCCGCCCGCAGCCGCTCGCCGCAGTCCTCCTCGAAGCCCATCGAGAGGGCGATGCCGTCCGTGACGGAAAACTCCACACCGCACTCGTCCATAGACAGCAGGTAGGGGTTCTTCTGCACCATTTCCAGCGCGGCGTCGCCGTACAACTGCCGCAGCCGCATTGCCAGCACCGGCGGAAGTTGGTATTTGGCCAGAAAGGCCATCAGCCGCCGCAGACCCAGCGCCAGACGGAATGCCTCCGCGATCTCCTGCGCTTTCTTCGCCGTGATGCCCTTGATGAGGCTCAGCCGCTCCGGCTCTCGTTCCAGCACGTCCAGCGTGTCTGCGCCGAAGCGGTCCACGATGCGGCGGGCGGTGGCAGGGCCAACGCCTTTGCAGATGCCGGAGGCCAGATAACTGAAAATCTCCTCCTCGTCCTCCGGCAGGCTGCGTTCCAGTTCCGCGATGCGCAGTTGCTGCCCGTGCTGGGGATGCTGCTCCCACACGCCGGTAACAGACAGATGCTCGCCGGGCGCCGCGCAGGGCACGCAGCCCACAACGGTAACGACCTCCCCCTCCTCGGTGAGAAGGCGGAGGACCGTATAGCCGTTTTCGGTGTTTTGAAAGATCACGCTGTGTACGGTGCCTTCAAAGGCCATCAGTTCTTCCATCGTTCGGTTCCTTTATGTAAGTTGAAACTCCTTGCCATCCACAAAGCCGGCGTTCTTCTCCCGGGCGGCCAGATACTGCGCCAGGCCACGGGCCTCCTCCGTGAGACCGCAGTCCGCCAGAACGATCTTCGCCCCCGGCAGTTGCCCTTGCAGCCGCCGCAGTTGGCGCACATCCGCCTCCATCGCCGGGGCGTCGCCCCGCAGCGGAAGCACCAGCAGCAGACCCGGCACTTTCTCCTGCCCCGTGCAGCACACAAGGCCGGTGACCAGCCAGACCACCGTGGTCAACCCCACGGCGGAGAGAAACGCAAGCAATCCGTCTTGCAGCAATACCATCCCAAATCACCTCAGGACAGTGTATGTATACAGGCCTGTTCGGGTTATTGCGCGGGGGGCTCTCCGTTTTCTGCCGGCTTGTCCAGTTTTTTCTCGATGGAGCGCAGCCTGACCAGAATGCACATCAGCAGCGTCAGCACCAGCGCCACGCCCAGAACCACCGCCAGCCACAGATTGCCGCTTTCATACAGCAGCGCGCCGGCAAACCACACCAACGCAAAACAAACAACGAAGCAAAGGGTAAAAAACAGCATAACGTTCCTCCTCAATCCTCCCGGGTGATGCCCAGCCGGGCAAGGATGGCCTCCTCCCGCGCGCGCATCTGCTTCTTCTGCGCGCCCTCGTCCAGATGGTCGTAGCCCAGCAGGTGCAGCACGGAATGGGTCACCAGATAAGCCAGTTCCCGCTGCCGGGAGTGGCCGAACTCCTCCGCCTGCGCCGCCACGTGCTCCATCGACAAAACCATATCCCCCAGCGGCACCAGACCGGTGCCGGGGTCGGCGTCCCTCTCGTCCGGCACTTCGCCGGGGGTCAGTTCAAACTCGGGAAAACTCAACACATCCGTGGGACGGTCCACGCCCCGCATATCCAGATTGATGGCGTGGATGCCCGCGTCGTTGGTCAGCAGCACGTCCACCTCGCAGGGGACGGTGACGCCCTCGGCCTCCAAGGCCGCGCGGATGACCTTGCGGATGAAGGCGCAGTTGGACTTGCTGTCAGCCCCGGTCACGTCAGAAGTGACCGGTATATAGTGCTTTTTGGCCATTATTTTCTCCTTTTATCCCCGTTTTTCTCGTAGGGCTTGGCGCCGCGCTTGTCGGCGTGCTTGTCGGGATGCCGGTCGCCCTTCTCGAAAGGCTTCTCCTCCTGCCGGCTGTTTTCATAGTCCTCATAGGCCTGCACGATGCGCTGCACCAGGGCGTGGCGCACCACGTCGGCGTTGGTGAGGCGGCAGATGCCGATGCCCTCCACGTCCTGCAACACCCGCATCGCCTCCTTCAAGCCGGAGGTCTTGTCGGCGGGCAGGTCGATCTGGGTCACGTCGCCGGTGATGACGATCTTGGAGCCGAAGCCCAGGCGGGTCAGGAACATCTTCATCTGCTCCCGGGAGGTGTTCTGTGCCTCGTCCAGAATGATGAAACTGTCGTCCAGGGTGCGGCCGCGCATATAGGCCAGGGGCGCCACCTCGATGTTGCCCCGTTCCAGATACTTCTGGTAGGTCTCGGCGCCCAGCATATCGAACAGGGCGTCGTACAGCGGGCGCAGGTAGGGGTCCACCTTGCTCTGCAAGTCGCCGGGCAAAAAGCCCAGCCGCTCGCCGGCCTCCACCGCGGGGCGGGTGAGGATGATGCGGTTGACCTGCTTGTCCCGGAAGGCCTGCACGGCGGCGGCCACGGCAAGGTAGGTCTTGCCGGTGCCCGCCGGGCCCACGCCGATGGTGATGGTGTTTTCCAGCACGGACTTGATATATTCCTTCTGGCCGATGGTCTTGGGTTTCACCGGACGGCCCTTGGCGGAGATGCACAGCACATCGCCGGTCAGTTCGGTGATCTGCTCCTCCCGTCCGCTGCGCACCAGACCGATGACGTAGCGCACGTTCTGCTCCCCGATGCTCTCCCCGCGGGAGGACAGGGTCAGCAGGGCGTTGATGGCTTTCACCGCCAGCATCACGTTCTCCGCTTCGCCGTCCACCCGCAGTTCGCCGTCACGGTTCACCACCGTGACGGAAAACTCCTGCTCCAACAATCGGATATTCTCATCAAATGAGCCAAAGATGTTCACGGCCAGTTCCAGCCGCTCGATACTGATCCTCTGTTCCAAACGATCACTCCTATGCTTCGGGCGTCACGCGCCCGCAGTTTCCTCGGTATAGATGGGGACGGTTTTGCCGATCTCCTCCACGCACTCCGCCGTCAGCGTCACTTCCAGCACGCCGTTTCGCTCCCTTGCGGAGCAGAGGGTGCTGCGGATGGCGCCGTAGGGCGATACTGCGGCGGCAAGTTGCTCTGTCAGGATCTGCTCGCCCAGCCGCTCGGCCTGCAAACGGTCCCGCGTCACCGGCTGGGTTTCGTAAAACCGGCAGGTCTCCGTGACCCACGTCACCGGCAGCGGTACGCCAAACAGACGCCACGGCGTCCTTTTGGTTATTTTATCATATTTCCCCGCTTCGATGCTACTGTTTGCAAAGAATTTTACCCGCCGTTTTCCGAGAATCAGGGAAACCGCCGTTTTCTTCTCGCCCGTGTAGCGCTTTTCCACCGCCGTCAGCGGGATTTTTGTGGTGAGGGAGTACCACGTCCGCGCCCGGACGCTGCCCATTCCCGGCAGCATCCGCGCGCCGAAGGTGCCGGTGTCCGACACGCCGGAGATGAGCAGTTGCCCCTCCGCCACCGACGCGCCCTTCAACACGCAGGCCACGCCGTTGAGCGCCCGCATTTCCAGCACCAGCCCCGCACGGCGCGCCACCACATTGGTGGGGGCCTTTTCGTTCACGGGCTCGGGCGGGATGATGCGCTCGCGCACCTGCACCATAGCCCGGCAGCCGGACACATTTACCGCGATCCAACTCAACTCCGGGATCTCCAACAGCACATAGTTGCGGATCTCCTCCCCGTCCAGCGAGAAGCCGAAACTGCCAAGCCCCACGCCCTGCTGTTCCAGCGCCCGCAGGATCCGCTCCGTGGGTACGGTCTCGTTGCCCGTGACCTGAAAATCCCACACGAAAAACGAGCCCAGAAACAGCGCCAGAACGCACCCCACCAGACCCGTGACCAGCGCGGGCCGGCAGCGGAAGCGGCGCAGAAAATACGGCGCGCCCTCCCGCCGCAGCACCGTGATGCGGCAGTCCAGTTTTTCGGCGCAGCGGCGCAGCACGCGGCAGTCCGCCCGGGACAGACGGCAGGAAAAGGCCTCGGCGCTCTCCCACTCCAAGTCCCAGAAGGCCAGATCCCGGGCGGCGCACACATTCAGCACCCGCTCGGGAAAGGCGCACTCCACCCGGATGCGCACCTGCCCCCGCAGGCGATTGACTCCCTCTTTCAGCATCCGTCCGCCCCCAGCCAATCCATCCCGAAGATGGTCCCGCCGATGCGCAGTTCCTCCGCCGTCATTGCCAGCAGCGTCAAGTCCCGCCCGCGGATGCGCAGCACCCCCGCGGTGGTGTTGGCGTCGATCTGCTCCTCGCTGTATGCCAGAATGCCGGTGTGGTGTTCCAGATACAACTGCCGGCTGCCCACCATTTCCAGATGGGGCAGCCCCGCCACCACGTCCCCGGGCAGGTCAAACAGTTCCGCCACGGCGGAGAGGATGCCGCCCTGACGCCCTTTTCGGTTTCGTTCCATACACTTCACCCCGCTTTACTGTATGAGCCCCGCGTCCTAAAATTGCACGCAGCCGCATAGAGTTTTTCCGGTGATGTTATGAAACGACAACGGAGATGCCTCTTCCCGCTCCTGTGCGGCGTGCTGCTCTGGTTTCTGGCGGATGCGGAGGGCGTCCGTGCCGCCGCCGGTGACGGTCTGCGCCTGTGCGCCCGTTCGGTGATCC